>JBOFCO010000225.1:0-2086 GCA_051646105.1 Paracoccaceae bacterium | reverse complement strand
AAGCTGGAAGGTGGCGTGCATATGCAGGACACCATCGCGTTTCTGGTGGCGCGCGGCGTGCCGGTGATGGCGCATGTCGGGCTGACGCCGCAATCGGTGAACACGCTGGGCGGCTACAAGGTGGTGGGCCGCGACGCCGAGGCTGCCAAGGTGATGGCGGACGCCAAGGCGGTAGAGGCGGCGGGGGCCTTCTCGGTCGTGCTGGAAAAGGTGCCAGCCGGGCTGGCCGGCAAGATCACCCGGGCGCTGGCGATCCCGACAATCGGCATCGGCGCGGGCGCTGATTGCGACGGGCAAGTGCTGGTCATCGATGACATGCTGGGCCTGTTCACCGACTTCCGGCCGAAGTTCGTGAAACGCTATGCCGAATTGGGCAAAGCGGCGGATGAGGCGATTGCGGCCTATGCGGCGGATGTGCGTTCACGGGCCTTTCCGGCGGACGAACACTCGTTCCCCGATATCCTGCCCGCCAAGGACAAGAAATGACACAGATTTTCCGGACAGTCGCCGATCTGCGCGCGCAAGTGCGGCACTGGAAGGCCGCCGGACAGACGGTGGGTGTTGTGCCGACAATGGGTGCGCTGCATGACGGGCACCTTTCCCTGGCGCGGCGGGCGCGGGCGGAGTGCGACAGGGTGATCACCACGATCTTCGTGAACCCCAAGCAGTTCAACAACCCCGATGACCTGAAGAAATATCCCCGCACCGAAGAGGCGGATGCCGCCTTGCTGGCGACCGTTCCGGTGGATGCGATCTTTGCCCCCCCCGTCGACGAGGTATATCCCGACGGCTTCATTACCACCGTCAGCATGACCGGCGTCGCGCAGCCGCTGGAGGGCCATATGCGGCCCGGCCATTTCGATGGTGTCGCCACGGTTGTGACCAAGCTGTTTGGCATGTCGATGGCCGATCGGGGCTATTTCGGCCAGAAGGACTGGCAGCAGTTGCAGGTGGTGCTGCGGCTGGTGCGCGATCTGAACATCCCCGTGCAGGTGGTGGGCTGCGAAACCATCCGCGAAGCAGACGGTCTGGCGATGAGCAGCCGGAATGTGCGCCTGACCGAGGGTGGCCGGGTAAAGGCCCCGGT
Organism: Paracoccaceae bacterium; assembly: GCA_051646105.1. Classification (GTDB taxonomy): domain Bacteria; phylum Pseudomonadota; class Alphaproteobacteria; order Rhodobacterales; family Rhodobacteraceae; genus JBOFCO01. The sequence goes on along the minus strand of JBOFCO010000225.1, from coordinate 999 downwards.
CCTTTATGCCGCGATCACGGCGGCGGCGGATGATATCCGCGCCGGGCAATCAGACCGGATGGCGATCCGGGAAGCTGCGGAAGCCATCCGGGCCGCCGGGTTCGACCGGGTCGAGTATATCGAGTTGCGCGATGCCGAGACGCTGATGCCTTCGGACGACGTGTCCCGGCCGCGGCGGATGCTGGCCGCCTGCTGGCTGGATGGCGTGCGCCTGATCGACAATATACCGGTTTGATCGCCCGCAAGCGCCGTGTCGGAATCGCGGCCCTTGCGCAAGCACCCGCATGCGGTGAATATTCCCGATCAAAGGGGATGTAATTCAGCGTTACATTCATATCTAAACCAAGGTTTTTACCCAGGAGGGCGCGATGGCCGATTTCGATACTCAGATCATGGAAAGCGAAAAGCAGGTTCGGGCAGCGCAGGAAAAGATCTCTGCCATCACCGCCACGATCGAAGCAGCCCGCCTGAAGGTGGATGAAGGCATCTCGATCGATGTCGAGAACGCGACCCTGCAGGACGTGCACAAGCATACCGAGGTGATGAACGGCAACATCGCCGAGCTGATCATGGGCCTGGATGATGTGACCTCGGCCTTTTCGTCCGAGTTCGATGAGATGCGGTCCAAGACCGGCTGGGAAAGCTTTGTCGGCATCTTCTCGGAAGCCAAGGCCGAAAGCATGCGGCATGAACGACTGCGGGCGGCGACGATTGATGACAAGCTGCAGGACCTGATCGCCAAGTCGGATGTGATCGTGAAACTGCTGCAGGGCCAGCTGGAAATGCTGAACGTGCAGAAGGGCAAGGTCGAAGTGAACCTTGCCGGCACCCTGACCGACCGCGAGGAAACCGTCGGCGCGCTGGAGGCGGTGCGGGCCGAGATTGCGGCGCTGGACCCCAAGGTGATCGAGCTGGAGAACAAGATCGCGGTCGAGATGGACGCGGCGGCGCGCACCAAGCTGGAGACCGAATTGGCCACGCTGAACACGCGGCACAATG
>JBOFCO010000019.1:0-51651 GCA_051646105.1 Paracoccaceae bacterium | reverse complement strand
CCTTCAGCAGGTTTTCCGCGCGGATGCGGCATCGTCTGTCATGCCAATGCTCCTCTCCTGTGATGACGCCAGACCTGACAGCCGTCGACATCGCCATCGCGGGTGGCGCCAAGGCGGCGGGCCAGCGCGATGGAACGGGTATTGTCGGGCGCAATGTAGCTGACCAGAGAGGGCAGCCGCATGGCGGTGAAACCATAATCGCGCGCGGCTGCTGCCGCCTCGGCGGCATAGCCCTGACCCTGCGCATGATCGCGGAACAGAAAGCCAAGCTCGGGTTCCCGGTCACCCGGCTCGAATCCGATCAGGACAAAGCCGAGGGTTTCCCCGGTCTCCGCGCGGTCAACCGCCCAAAGCCCGTGACCGCGCAGCACCCACAGCCCCACGCTCGTTGCGAATTCTGCAAAGGCATCATCGCGGCTGAACGGGCCGCCCATGAACACGCCCGCATCGCTACACAGAATTTCGGCCCATGCGTCCATATCCCCCAGTACCGGCGCGCGCAGGCGCAGGCGCGGCGTTTCGATCACGGGAAGCATGGCGCGAAGCGTCACGGAAAAATCGGCAGCCGGGCCGGGAAGGGGCGTTTCATGCGGGATCATGCGATTGCCCCCGATGCCGGGTGCCGCCAGATCTGGCAAGCCTTGCCCATCAGTTCCCATTCCGCCTCGACCATCGCACCAAGACGTGCTGCCACCGCCTGTGACCGCGTATTGGCATGGGCAATCAGCGAAATCAGCGGGGCGCCGCTGATACGTGCGTGGTAATCGGCCTTTGCCGCCAGGGCGGCCTCTGCCGCAAAGCCCTTGCCCTCGTACCCGTCATACAGATGCCAGGCGAGTTCCGGTTCCGGCCAGCCGTCGGGGCAGATCACGCCGACACGCCCGACAAAATCGCCCGCCGTGGTTTCAACGGACCAGAAGCCATAGCCGCGCAGCGCCCAGACCCCGACATTCGCCATATGCCCGCGCCACAGCGTTTGTTGGTCGAGCGGCGCGCCAAGGATCGCGGCGCGCGGGCTGTCGTTGAAGGCCAGCATGGCCGGGAAATCATCTTCCCGCGGCAGACGCAGCGTCAGCCGTTCCGTTTGCAAGGGCTTGATGTCGGGACGCAGTGTCATGCGGCATCCCCGGCGTTATAGCGATAGATGCGCACCGGCGGCGGATAAGGGCAGGGGGCAGTGGCATCGACAACCCCGCCCAGCCGCTCGGCAAGGCGGTGCGACGCGGTGTTTTCGGGGTGGGTGTAGCTGACGGCGGTCTTGTACGTGGTGTTCGCGAAGAACCAGTCGCGGGCGGCGATGGCGGCCTCAAGCGCCAGACCCTGACCTCCCAGGGCAGCGTCCCAGAGGCTCCACCCCAGTTCGGGTTCGGGATGGCTGTCGGGGAAGAACGGGCCGATCTGGCCGATGGGATCATCGGAGCCTTTCAGCGTGACGGTGAAAAGCGAGAAGCCGTGCTTGGCCCATTGCGCCAGAAGGTCGTCGAATTCGCGGGCGGTTTCATCGGCCGTCCACGGGCCGCCCATCATGCGCGAGCGGTCAGAGGCCCAGAAGGCGGCGCAAGCGGGCAGATCGTCCGCGCGCGGCGGACGCAGGGTGAGGCGTTGTGTAGCAAGGATGGGGCCGGTCATGCCGACACCCTTTTATATCGGTAGACCAGATCGCCCGCATCCTGCAGGGGCGCGGTATCGTCACGGGTGGCCCCAAGCCTTTCGGCAAGCGCGATGGAGGCGGCATTCCCGGCCTCCATATAGCTGACGAAACTGTCGAGTGGCAGGTTGGCAAAGGCCCAGTCGCGCAGGGCGGCAGCGGCTTCGGTAGCGATCCCCATACCTTCGTGGCCGTCATAAAGCAGCCAGCCGAGTTCCGGCTCGGGGTACAGCGGCCCTGCGTTCACACCGACCTGCCCGATGGTTTCGCCGGTATCGGTGCGGTCCACCATCAGCGCGCCGTGGCCGAACAGCGGCCAGCAGGCGAGATCGTGGCAGAACATCCCCCAGGCCCCGCGCGTATCGAACGGTCCGCCCATGTGGCGCGCACGATCCGACGCGAGAAACACGGCATAGGCGGGGAAATCCGCCATCGCCTGCGGGCGCAGGGTCAGCCGCTGCGTATGGAGGGTAGGCACCTGCATCGTCACTTTTTCTTACCGAACCCGCCCAGCCCCGACAGGCCGGGGGGCAGGCTCAGGCCCCCCATCCCGCCAAGCTTGCCACCCATGCCGGATTTCATCGCCTGGGCGGCAGCTTCAAGCTGGGCCGGGTCCATCTGGCTGGGGTCGGGCACGCCTCCGGGCATCCCGCCCTTGCCCATCATCGCCTTGATGGCCTGTTTCATCATGCCACCCTTGCCCATCTTCTTCATCACGTCGGCCATCTGGCGGTGCATCTTCAGCAGCTTGTTCAGTTCCGATACTTCCAGACCCGCCCCGGCGGCGATGCGTTTCTTGCGGCTGGCCTGCAGCAGGTCGGGGTTGGCGCGTTCGCGTTTGGTCATTGAATTTATCAGTGCGATCTGGCGCCGCAGCATGCTGTCATCAAAACCGGCTTCCTCTGCCGCCTTCGACATCTTGCCCATGCCCGGCATCATCCCCATGATGCCCTGCATCCCGCCCATCTTCAGCATCTGGTCAAGCTGGCCCTTGAGGTCGTTCATGTTGAACAGACCCTTGGCAAAGCGCTTGGCCATACGTTCGGCCTGTTCTGCCTCGAACGTCGCCTGCGCCTTTTCGACCAAGGCCACGATGTCGCCCATGCCAAGGATACGGCCCGCGACGCGCTCGGCCTCGAACGTTTCCAGTGCGTCGGTCTTTTCGCCAAGCCCGACAAAGCGGATCGGCTTGCCGGTGACGGCGCGCATGGAAAGCGCCGCACCGCCGCGCCCGTCGCCATCCATCCGCGTCAGGACCACGCCGGTAATGCCGACCTTGCCGTCGAATTCGGTGGCCACGTTCACCGCATCCTGCCCGGTCAGGCCATCGACGACCAGCAGGGTTTCGCGGGGCTGGGCGATGTCGCGCACCGCCTGAACCTCGTCCATCAGCACTTCGTCGATATGCAGACGACCGGCGGTGTCGAACAGGACCACGTCATAGCCGCCCATCGCCCCCTGGGTCTTTGCCCGCTTGGCGATCTGCACGGCGCTTTCGCCCTTGACGATGGGCAGGGTATCCACGCCGATCTGGCCGCCCAGAATGGCAAGCTGCTCCATCGCTGCCGGGCGGTTGGTGTCAAGCGAGGCCATCAGCACGCGCTTCTTGTCGCGCTCGGTCAGGCGGCGGGCGAGTTTGGCGGTGGTTGTGGTCTTGCCCGATCCTTGCAGGCCGACCATCAGGATCGCGGCGGGCGGACTGTCGATTTTCAGCGCATCCGCCGGGCCATCGCCCGACAGCACGCGGATCAGTTCGTCATGGACGATCTTGACGACCTGCTGGCCGGGTGTGACGGATTTCGTCACCGCCTGTCCTGTGGCCTTGTCCTGCACGCGCTTCACAAAATCGCGGGCAACGGGCAGGGAAACGTCGGCCTCCAGCAGCGCGGTGCGCACCTCGCGCAGGGCGGTCGCCACGTCGGCTTCGGACAGCGCGCCCTGCTTGGTCAGCCGGTCGAAGACGCCGCCAAGGCGTTCTGACAGGTTCTCGAACATCTCGCGGCCCTCCGGCTTTCGTTGCGACAAACCGGCAGATAGGCACCCGCCGGGGTGAACCCAAGCCCGCAAAGACCAAATGCACCAGTGGGCGCAACGCGCTGACTGGTGTCGATCCCGGCAATGGCCAAGGGACCGGAAGGCTGATGCTTCCGGGTTTCCGGCTGGCGTTTACGCGCGAAACGGCCCTTTTGTCAAGAAACCGCGTCTTCGAATTTGGCGAACTGCTGGGTGCTCATGCAATTCGCGCAGGCGGCGTGGGGTGTGTTGCGCTGCGCCGTGCAAAGCCTTGCGCCCAGCGATGCAATGTCATCGGGGGTGCGGATATCCGTCACGCGGATACCGAAGTGACCGCCGACAAAGGCGCAAGGCGCGATATGCCCCGCCTCGTCGATGAACAGGAATTCCTGCGCCACGTTGCAGGCGATGACGGGCAGGGCAATGTCATGCACCGTTTCCTCGATCCGCCGCATATAGGCATCGCCGCCGCACAGCAGCACCTGCCTTGCGGACAGTTCCGCACGCAAATCCGGCAGGACGTTGCGCAAGGCCGCGATATCATCGGGGCGCAGCCGGTTTTCCGGATAGAAATCGGGCCGGTCCCGGCCGCCGAGCTGGTTGAAGGTGATTTCATCGAAACCCCATTCCGCCAGTTCCCTGCAAAGGGCTGGGAAGGCCGCGATATTGCCGCGCATCAGCACCACATTCGCGCGCAGGCGCAATCCGGCTTTCTTGCCTTCGGCATGCAGCAGGGGCACGGTTTTTTTCAGTTTCGAAAAGGCACCGGGCCAGTTGCGCATCCTGTCGTGAAAATCGGCAAAGCCGTCGATGCTGACCGTGATCTCGTGAAAATTGCGGACAAGCAGCGCACGCATCCGGGCAGAGCCGAGCGTGCTGCCATTCGTCGTAAGGCTTTGCGTCAGCCCGTGTTGCCGGGCAAGGGCGGCAAAGCCGGGCAGACCCGCCCAAAGCGTGGGTTCCCCGCCCAGCCAGCTTAACATGACCGTTCGGCCGGTTCGGGCACGATAGGCACCAAGCATAGCTACCATATGCTCTACCTGTTCGGGGTGCGTTTCCAGCAGGGGCCGTTGCAGGCGGCTGTCATAGGCACAGAACGGGCATCCCAGATTGCAACGGTCCATGACCCGCCAGACAACAACAAGCGGGCTTTCGCTTCTAATTCGATCCATCATGACCATCGCATCCTCCATCGGCTTGCAGGGACAAGCTAGAGTCGTGCCCATTAAATTGCAATATGCAAGTTGCAAAAAGATAGTTGATTGAAATGAAACGATTTGCTATGCCGATCTCATGTCTGATTATCCCCAACCAATCCTGACGGTCGATGTCGTTCTGCTGACACTCAGGGATGATACGCTGCATGTCGGCCTTATCCGGCGGGACTCGGCCCCTTTTGAGAACCTTCTGTCGTTGCCCGGCGGCTACGTTCATGTCGACGAGGATGCAGATACGCGCGCGACAGCCGAACGGGTGCTTCGGGACAAGGCGGGTGCTCAGGGCATCTATCTGGATCAGCTTGTCGTCTTTTCCGGCCCGGATCGTGACCCAAGGGGATGGTCGGCAACAGTTGTCTATTTCGCGCTTCTGCCTGCGGGTGCAATGCAGGTGGCGTCAGCCCCGGGACTGATCTGGACGAGTGCGCGCAAGGCCGAGGGGCTTGCCTTTGATCACGGCAGGATCGTTGCAGCGGCGGTGGATCTGTTGCGTCAGCGCGGGGCCTATTCGACCCTGCCTGCCTTGCTGCTGCCGGAAACCTTTACCTTTCCCCAGCTTCGCCACATCTATGAAGAGGCACTGGGCGTGGAGTTGAACGACAGCTCCTTCCGCCGCAAGATCGAGGACATGGGGATCATCGAACGCGTAGCCGGGCAAAAGGACAAATCTTCTGCCCGGCCCGCACAGCTTTACCGCCTGAGAAAGACGTCACTGCAAAACTTCGACCGGCGGGTCTGAGCGCCAGGTATTCCCGCCCTGTCAGCGGGATCAGTCGCCTTGCACACCGTCGCAGGTGGTTTCCTGACCGCCGCAGACACCCCGCACCCAGATAGGGTCGGAAATCTTCGGATCGGCCATGCGCAATGCGACCCATGCGCCTTCGCAGGCTTCCAGCGTGGTGAACATGTCAGGGTAAATCCAGTCATCGCCCTGCCACAGCATCTGTGCCGTGGCATCAGCTGCGGCAAAGCCCTTTGCTGTCTGCACCACAAAGGCCAGGTCGGCCGCACTCACCCAGCCATCGGGGGCCGTCACGTCGCGATTGTCCCATGCGGTGATCTTGGAGAGATGCGCATAACCGTTCCGGATGTCGGTGATCGTTGCCTCACCCCCCATCATGCCGCGTTCATCGTCGTTCACCATCGGCACGGCGCCGATCTGTTCGGACCCGTCTTCGGGGGCGGAAAGGATCACCGGCGCGCCCGGCGCATCGGCGCGGACAAAGGCAGGGATCGCACATTCGGCAATGGCCGTCTGCGGAAGAACAAGGGCAAGGATCAGGGCAGGGCGCAGCAACATCGGGGAGTAACCTTTTGAAAGATGGCATGCTTCTGCCATGGGGCGGGCGGGGCGGCAACGGGTTTCGCGTTGATGCCTTTCAAACTTCGGTGCGGGCGGCACGCGGTATCCGCTCTTGCACAAGTGCGGAGAATCCCGCCATCTGTGCCGCAGCGCACAGACGAAAAGCCGGGACAACACATGGACAACTGGGATGAAATCCGCACCGCCTACAAGGTGGCGCGTATCGGGACCGTATCCGGCGCTGCCGATGCGCTGGGCGTCCATCATGCGACCGTCATCCGCCATGTTGACGCGCTGGAATCGCGGCTGGGGGTAAAGCTGTTCCAGCGCCACGCCCGCGGCTACACACCGACCGACGCCGGCAATGAACTTTTGCGGGTGGGCAACACGATCGAGGACCAGTTTTCGCAGATGACGGCCCGCATCAACGGGGCCGTGCAGGAAATGAGCGGCGAGTTGATCGTGACATCGATCCCCGGTCTGGCCGATCACCTTGCCCCGGCGTTGTCCGCAATCCAGCGCGATCATCCGGCGCTGGTCGTCCGGTATCTGACCGATCTGCGCGTCTATCGCCTGGAATATGCCGAAGCCCATGTTGCGATCCGCGCCGGCGCCCGGCCTGCGGAACCCGACTATGTTGTGCAGCCGCTGTTCGAGCAGGCCTATGCGCTTTATGCGTCCAGGGCCTATGTTGCCGCGATGGGCCTTCCGGCATCAGAGGCGGAATTTTCCGCCCACCGCTTCGTGGGCAGTGACGACCCGCAGCCGCGTGCGCCTTTCCTGCGCTGGCTGTCCGACTCCCCTGCGCGGGATCGCATCGTGTTCCGCAGCAATGATCAGGCAGCGCTGATGCAGGCGGTGATTGCCGGGGCCGGTATAGGTTTCCTGCCGGTCAGACAGGCCCAGGACCTGCCTGACATGGTCGAGGTCATGGCCGACCTGCCGGAATGGACGGCGCAGATCTGGATCGTCACCCATGTCGATCTGCACCGCAGTCCGAAAGTGCAGGCCTTCCTCAAGGCGCTGAAGGCGGCGTGCCGGTCGCAGTTGGGGGAATAGCCGCGTCCTCATCATCCGCGATCAGCGCTTCGTCCAGAAAACGCTCGAACGCATCCAGATCGATTGCGTCGTACTGGCCAAAGCCCTGCATCCACAGGCTGGCCCCGCGCAGGGCGTCGGGTTCCAGCTTGCACCATTTCACGCGGCCACGCTTTTCCTGGGTGATCAGGCCTGCCTCGGCCAACACGACCAGATGCTTGGAAATCGCGGCAAGCGACATGGCAAAGGGCTCGGCCACATCTGTCACTGCCATGTCGTCCTCCAGCAGCATGGCAAGGATCGCCCGTCGCGTCGGGTCTGCAAGGGCGGCAAATACCATGTCAAGCGGGTGGTGTGCGGGGGTGTTCATGTGCAGGTGATGCCGCGCCCGCCACAAACCGTCAACCATCGGGTTGAATATACCGAAGACATCGCCAAACAGAAAAAGCACGGGGGGTGGCGAGATGCGGTCAGGGAAGAAAAGAGAAAATCTGTTTTGAAACAGTGTCTTGATCTCACCTTCCGCGAACAGAATCCGCCTTGACTCGCAACCCCGAGCGGGGCAAACAGCCCGTGACTGTCCGAGGGGGCATCCTGTGGCCGACGAACCGGATCATGAGGCGCTGAAGCGGCTTGAGGATCGGCTTGCGGAAGCAAGAAGGGCGCATGAGCCGAAACCCCGGGTGGAAGAACATTACAGCAAGGCAAGCCTTGGCTGGAGAATGGTGATAGAGCTGGTATCCGGTCTGGGTGTCGGCTTTGCCATCGGATACGGGCTGGATACGGTGTTCGACACCCTTCCGCTGTTTCTGGTGGTGTTCGTGCTGCTGGGCTTCGCGGCGGGTGTGCGGGTGATGCTGCGCACGGCCAAGGAAGTCGATGATGGATCGCAGGCAGATCGCTCTGCCGGAGACAAGGGGAACTGACGTGGCGACAGAAGCGGAAGCCGAAGGCGGTCTGGTGTTTCATCCGATGGACCAGTTCCAAGTCCGTCGTCTGTTCTGCGCCGACGATGCCCATACGCCAGTGAACGAATGCCTGTCGGGCATCCACTGGTACACCCCTACCAACGTGACGCTGTGGATGGGTCTGACCATTCTGGCGATCATCGTCTTCTTCGTTCTGGGCAGCCGCGGCCGCAACATCATTCCGGGCCGGATGCAGTCGATCGCGGAAATGGGCTATGGCTTCATCTACAAGATGGTCGAGGATGTGACCGGCAAGGACGGGGTGAAGTATTTCCCCTATATCATGACGCTGTTCCTGTTCATCGTCTTTGCCAACTTCCTGGGTCTGCTGCCGAAAAGCTTTACCACGACCAGCCATATCGCCGTGACGGCGGTTCTGGCCATGGCGGTGTTCCTGACAGTGACCATCCTTGGTTTCGTCAAGAACGGCGCGCATTTCCTGGGGCTGTTCTGGGTATCGTCCGCACCGCTGGCGCTGCGCCCGATCCTGGCGCTGATCGAGCTGATTTCCTACTTCGTGCGCCCGGTCAGCCATTCCATCCGTCTTGCCGGCAACATGATGGCCGGTCACGCGGTGATCAAGGTGTTCGCGGGCTTTGCCGCCATTGCGCTGATCTCACCGCTGTCCATCGCCGCGATCGCCGCGATGTACGGTCTCGAAATCCTGGTGTCCTTCATCCAGGCCTATGTCTTCACCATCCTGACCTGCGTGTATCTGAAGGATGCGCTGCATCCGCACCACTAAGGTCTGGCCCGAAATCCACCAATCGAACCAATTCCAACCAAGGAGTGAACAAATGACCGGCGATATCGTAACCATGGGTGCATACATCGGCGCTGGCCTGGCCTGCATGGGCATGGGCGGGGCTGCTGTCGGTGTGGGCAACGTTGCGGGCAACTATCTTGCCGGCGCGCTGCGCAATCCTTCGGCCGCCGCTGGCCAGACCGCGACGCTGTTCATCGGCATCGCCTTCGCCGAAGCGCTGGGGATTTTCTCGTTCCTCGTGGCCCTTCTGCTGATGTTCGCCGTCTGATCCGACAGGCCGTCTGAGGGCTGGGCGGGCATCTGATGCCTGCCCCGTCCTGTTAGATAAGTCTACGGGTCCAGGGGGACATCATGGCTACTGAAACCGAAGCCGCCGCCGCCGCTGGCCATGCCGCGGAAAGCGCGGGGATGCCGCAGCTTGATTTTTCGACCTTCCCCAACCAGATTTTCTGGCTGGTGGTCACGCTTGTGGTCATCTACCTGATCCTGTCGAAAGTCGCGCTGCCGCGTATTGCGGAAACGCTTGCCGACCGGCAGGGCACGATCACCAACGATCTGGCGGAAGCCGAGGATCTGAAACTGCGCGCGGTTGAATCGGAAGCTGCCTATGAAAAGGCGCTGGCCGAAGCGCGCACGGAAGCACAGCGCATCGCTGCCGCCAACCGTGCCGACGTGCAAAAGGAACTGGATGTGGCGATTGCCAAGGCCGATGCCGAGATTTCGGCACGGGCTTCGGAATCCGAACGCCGCATCGGCGAAATCCGCGCCAGCGCGCTGGACAGCGTCTCTGCCGTTGCCACCGACACCGCCGAGGCACTGGTCGCGGCGCTGGGTGGGAAGGCCGATGCAAAGTCGATCGCTGCTGCCGTGGCCGCCAAGCTGAAAGGATGACAGGGATGAAACGTCTGAGCATTCTTTTCGGTCTGGCTGCCAGCCCAGCGCTTGCCGCGACCGGCCCGTTCTTTTCGCTGCGCAACACCGACTTCGTGGTGACGCTGGCCTTTCTGCTGTTCGTGGGCGTGCTGCTGTATCTGAAGGTTCCCGCGCTGATCGGCGGCCTGCTTGACAAGCGCGCTGCCGGGATCCGTGCTGACTTGGAGGAAGCGCGCAATCTACGGGACGAGGCGCGCAAGATCCTCGACAGCTACGAAAAGAAGCAGCGCGAAGTTCAGGCGCAGGCCGACCGCATCGTTGCCACCGCCCGGACCGAGGCGCAGCGCGCCGCGGACGACGCAAAAGTGGAACTGGAACGGTCGATCCAGCGCCGCCTGAAAGGCGCCGAGGATCAGATTGCCTCTGCCGAAGCCTCTGCCATCCGCGAGGTCAAGGACAAGGCCGTGACCGTTGCTGTTGCGACCGCTTCGGAATTGCTGGGCAAGCAGATGACTGCCACCCGCAGTGCCGATCTGATCGATGATGCCATCGCGCAGGTTGCTGCCAAGCTGCACTGACGGATAACCGGCACGACATTGGAAGAATGAAAAACCCGGCCCGGAAATGGGCCGGGTTTTCCTTTTTTGCTTACGCTCTGCTTCCGATAACGGGCCGCATCAATTGGGTTGTGGCGACAGTTGCGCCACCGGGGCAGCCCTCAGAACCAGATAACCCAGCACACCCGATACCAGCGATCCGGCCATCACACCCAGCCGCACATCGTTCATCAGAACGGGATCGGAATAGCTGAGCGATCCGATGAAAAGCGACATTGTGAAACCGATCCCCGCCAGACATGCGGCGCCATAGATGTGCTGCCAGGTCACACCTTCGGGCAGCCGGGCTAAGCCGACCGCGACCGCCAGTGCCACGGTGCCCAGAACGCCGATCTGCTTGCCCAGAACCAGCCCCAGCGCAACCCCCAGCGGTACCGGATTGGCAAGGTCGGCAGGGGAAAGGCCAGCAAGCACCACGCCGGCATTGGCAAAGGCAAAGATTGGTATGATGGCGTAAAGCACATAGGGGGAAAGCCCGTGTTCCACACTGTGCAGGGGCGACTTTCCGAAACGGTCCTTGAGCGGTACGAAAAACGCCGTCACTACGCCGGCCAGCGTGGCATGGACCCCCGATTTCAGCACAAGCACCCAAAGCAGGATCCCAAACAGAACGAACGGCGCGACGCGATGTGTGCCGCGATGGTTCAGCCAATACATCAGGGTCAGTGGAACCAGTGCCATCAGCAGATAGTGCGGTTGCAGCTCTGCCGTATAGAACAGCGCGATCACAAGGATCGCACCCAGATCGTCCAGAATGGCCAGTGTCAGCAGAAACACCTTCAACGCGGGCGGCACCCGGTTGCCCAGCAGGGCCAGAACGCCAAGCGCAAAGGCGATGTCGGTTGCCGCCGGAATAGCCCAACCGCCAATCGTTTCCGGATTGCCCCGGTTCAGTGCGGCAAAGATCAATGCGGGCACGACCATGCCGCCCAAAGCCGCCAGCCCCGGCAGAACGACATCGGCGCGGTTTTTCAATCTGCCCTCAAGCATCTCGCGTTTCAGTTCCAGCCCGATCAGAAAGAAAAACACGGCCATAAGCCCGTCGTTGATCCACAGGATCAGCGGCTTTGACAGCCCGGCACCGTTGATCGTGATGCTCAGCCTTGCGTCAAGCAGGGCTTCATAACTTGCGGCCAGGGAACCGTTTGCTACGACAATCGCGGCAACAGCCGATGCCATCAACAAAATGCCTCCAAAGGCATCATGGCGGAAAAAGCGTTCAAATCGGCGGATAAGTGTCACTCTGGTATCCCTGTCTGTTAAGCTTTTTGGGTGACCCGCGAAATTCTGACTGGTCCCATTTTTACATCTAGGCCACAGATCGCAAAGGAAAAGTGTGATGATGCGGATAGATCATCTGGTCGTAACGGCACCCGACCTTGAGTCCGGGGCGAGCTTTGTCGAAGAACGGCTTGGCGTGACAACGCTGCCGGGGGGCAGGCATGGGATGATGGGCACGCACAATCGCCTGATTTCTCTGGGGGACTGCTATCTGGAGGTGATCTCGACCGATCCCGATGCGCCACCGCCAGGCAGGCCGCGATGGTTTGGTCTGGATGACGTGCCGCCGCGGCCCGCACTGACGCATTGGGCTGCGCAGTTGCCCGATCTTGGTCCGCTTGCGATCGCAATGCCGGAACTGGGCCGGATTTCTGACTTCACGCGTGGAGAACTCAACTGGCAGATGCTTGTTTCGGTCGACGGAAACGTGCCGTTTGCGGGCGGGTTTCCGGCGCCGATCTGTTGGCGGGGAGATACCGCCCTGTCGCGGTTGCCGGACAGCGGCCTGCGCCTGCGGCGACTGGTCATTCATCATCCTGAAGCCACCGCCCTGGAATTTGCTCTCGCGCCATGGCTTGACGACAACCGGATTCTGATCCTCTCTGCCGCCGCGGTGCGGCTTGAGGCCATCATCGACACACCATCAGGGGAATGCAGTCTGTGACAACGATCCGACCCGCAGTGGCATCCGACGCGCCCGCCATCGCCGCAATCTGGAACCAGCTCATCCGCGACACCGACGTGACCTTCAACCCGGTCGAAAAACCCGTGCAGGAAATCCAGACGCTGATTGCAGAGCGCAGCGAAAAAGGCTGGGGCTTCTTCGTCGCCGAGGATGATGGAAAGCTGCTGGGCTATGCCACCTATGCCCAGTTTCGCGGCGGAATGGGCTATGTCCGGTCGATGGAACATTCCATCCACATCGCGCCGGCAGGGCAGGGGCGGGGGATCGGCCGCGCACTCATGCAGGCGATAGAAGATCATGCAAGGGCGGCGGGCGTGCATGTGATGGTCGGCGGGATCACCGGCACCAATAAGGGATCGGTCGATTTTCATGCCCGACTTGGATATGAAATCGTTGGGCGGATGCCCGAACAGGGCTGGAAATTCGACCGCTACCACGATCTTGTGCTGATGCAGAAACTTCTCTGACATCAACACCCCTCACGGCTATGCTGCACCCATGTCGATCTGGACCCGCATCATCGAGACCCTGTCCGCGCTGACGTCAGGCGAAAGCCTTTCGCGGCTGTTCGACAACTTCCGCAAGCCGCCGGAAAAATCCGTCGCGTTCACCATCGCTGTCATCGCCCTGTCGGCCAAGATGGCCAAAGCCGACGGTCAGGTGACACGGAGCGAGGTTTCGGCATTCCGCGAGGTTTTCGTCATCGCGCCGGAAGACGAGCCGAACGCCGCCCGTGTCTACAATCTGGCCCGGCAGGATGTGGCGGGCTATGACGGCTATGCCCGTCGGATTGCCAGCCTGTTCAGGCATGATACGGCCACGTTGACCGATATCATGGAAGGCCTCTTTCACATCGCCATGTCCGATGGTGGCTACCATCCGGAAGAAGAAGCCTTTCTGAAACAGGTATCGGACATATTCGGCCTGTCCGACCGCTGCTTCCGGGCCTTGCGGTCCCGCTTTGTCGCGGATGCGGCGCATGATCCCTATGCCGTTCTGGGCGTTGATCCCGGTGCATCGGCAGGGGAACTGCGCGCCGCCTATCGCCGTGCCGTTATGGAAAGCCATCCCGACCGGCTGCGCGCCCATGGTGTGCCAGAAGAGGCCCTCGCCATGGCCGAGGACCGCATAAGGGCGATCAATGCCGCCTGGGCGGAAATCGGCGGCGATGCCATAAGCCCGAAACCGGCGGAACCGGCATGAGGATCGCCACCTGGAATGTCGAATGGTTCGTCAACCTGTTCGATGCGCGCGGGCGCCTGCTGGAGGATGATGCCTGGTCCTCGCGCTACAAGGTGACGCGGCGCGATCAGCTGCGGGCGATTGCCGCCGTCATGGCCGCCGTTGATGCCGATGCCATGATGGTGATCGAGGCGCCCGACGACAACCGCCACCGCCGCACCGTGCCCATACTGGAAAGCTTTGCCCGTCGCTTCGGCCTTCGCACCGGCCGCGCGGTGATCGGCTTTGCCAACGATACCCAGCAGGAAATCGCGCTGATGTACGATCCGGCCCGGGTCATGGCCGCCCATGATCCGAAAGGCGGCCCGCTGCCAGCGCCGGGCCAGTCGCCGCGCTTTGACGGCACCATGCCCATCGACCTTGATACCGATGGCAATCCGGAAGCCGTCCGGTTCAACAAGCCACCGCTTGAGGTGGCCCTGACCACCGCTGATGGCCGCGCTTTGCGGCTGATCGGTGTGCATGTGAAATCAAAGGCGCCGCATGGCGCGCATGACGAGGCCCATGCCGTGCGGTTGGCGATCCAGAACCGGCGCAAGCAACTGGCCGAATGCCTGTGGCTGCGCGCACGGGTTGAGGAGCATCTTGGCGCGGGCGATGATCTGCTGGTGATGGGCGATTTCAACGACGGCCCCGGACTGGATGAGTATGAGGCGCTGTTTGGCCGGTCGGGGCTGGATATCGCGGCTGGCACCGATGCGCCGCCGCCCATGCGTCTGACCGACCCTCATGCGAAAGTGCTGCGGGGGGCAGGTACAACCACGGCGCAACCTGCGTCTGCGCGTTTCTATCTGGACGGGCCGGGGCAATATTTTTCGGCCATGCTGGATTTCATCCTGATTTCCCCCGGTCTGATGCAGCACGCCCCCGCCTGGCGCATCTGGCACCCGTTCGATGACCCCGCCATCTATCGCGATCCGGGTCTGAGAGAGGCCCTGCTGACCGCATCGGATCATTTCCCGGTGACGCTTGACCTGAAATTCCCCGCCACCCCGCCTGCTGCACAAGGTTGAAAAAAACGGGGATGCCGCGCATATTCGGTCCATGAACAGATCGCGCCCGCATATCGCTTCGCTGACTTTTGCCTGTGGCCTTCTATTGGCCACCGCGGTGCCCGCAGTGGCGGAAGGTTCCGACGATACGGAAAAAGGCTTCAGCCTGATGGAACAGGGCGCGCGGCTGGTCTTGCGCGAGTTGATGTCTGAAATGGAACCGGCCATGCGTGACATGGGCGAGGCGCTCGCAGACATGGAAGGGCAGGTTGGCCCCGCGATGGCGGAACTTGCGCGGATGCTGGGCGACATGAGCGCCTATCACCTGCCCGAACAGCTTCCGAACGGCGATATCATCGTCCGCCGCAAACAGCCGCTGCCAGCCGCACCGGATGGTGGCGTTGATCTGTAACCCGCGCTGAATGCGCGCAGGTCGATCAGGCCTTCTGCGTTGCCAGTTTTCCGACTTTCTTGCCCGTCTTCTTGCCGGCCTTGCTGCTTTCTGACGCGGGCGGTGGCGCGGGTGGTTCCGTGGCCTCCTGCTCCACCGCTCCCTTCTGGCGCAGCCTGACCACCGGCACGGCCCCCAGCGCCTGCGCCAGAGAGTTGAAGCGCGCCTCGGCCACTTCGCCGAACAAGGCCTTGGCCTTTGGCCGCAGCGCCAGCATCAGCTTGCCGCCCGTGCGGTCGTGGATAAGCTTTCCGGTGCTGGCAAGTGTGCCAAGGGCAAACATCGCGCCAAACCGCATCGCCTTGCCCAGCACTTCGGCATCGCGCAGTTCTTCGTCGGTCAGCAGCTTGAACAGCGGTTCCAGCCGGGACCCTGTCCGGCTGTTCTTGTACCGGTGAAGCAAGGCAAGCCCAAGGAAAACGCGTTCCGAATGGCTTAATCCGCCCAGGTTGGCGCGGGTGGCATTGTCAAAGCAGACCTCGGCCCGGTAGTCGGGGTGGGCTCGCCATGTGGTGTCATGCAGCAGGCAGGCGGCCTTGATGATGCGCAGCCGTTCGGGGCTGGCGTCGGCAAACAGCGGCAGCAGGAAATCGTACAGTTGCTTTCCCATCCCCGGCATCCGGGCGGAGGTGATTTCGGCATGGCGGCAGGCCTCGATCAGCGGATCGCGTCGGCGCAGCCGGTCGGGCATCTGTTCGTAAAGCAGCCCCTCGCGGATGCCATAGCTGGAAATGTCGATTTCCTTCGGGCGGAACACGCCGACAAGCTGGCGAAGCACTTCCGCCGCCAGCGGCACCAGCGACATGCGTTCCTGCGAGGTGCCGGTGCGCTGGCGCAGGTCTTCCAGATCGTTCTTTTCGATCCAGTCCACCGTGGCCAGCACGCTGTCGGGGTCCATGCGGTATTCGTGCAGAACGGTCAGCGGGTAATTGCGCCGTTCCATATCCAGCCGGGCAATGGCCCGCCAGGACCCGCCAACCAGATAGATGCGGTCGTGGCGACGCCCAAGACTGGCATACATGCCCTGAAGGATCGTTGCGATATGGCTGCGCAGCTCCTTTTTGCCGCCCTTGACCTGCTGCAACCGGAACGGGCCAAGGGGAGAGGTAACGCGCCGCCCGATCCGGCCACCGGATATTTCAGCCAGTTCCATCGAATTGCCGCCGATGTCACAGACCAGACCTTCGGCCTCTGGCCAGCCCAGAAGAACGCCCTGCGCGGACAACCGGGCCTCTTCCTCGCCATCGATCACCCAAAGGCGCAGGCCGCTTTCACGCTCCACCTCACGACGGAACTCCGGTCCGTCCGCCGCCTCGCGCACGGCAGCGGTGGCGACCACGGTCAACGGGGTTGCATCCATACCCTCGGCGATCAGGGCGAACCGTTTCAGTGCGGCAAGCGCACGTTCGCGCCCGCGCGGGTTCAGTCGCCCGGTTTCGGCAAGCCCCTCGCCAAGCCCGCACAGGATCTTTTCGTTGTAGAAATAGGCCGGGCTGCGCGCCGCGCCGTCGAAGACGACCATACGCACAGAGTTCGATCCGACATCAACCACGCCGACCCGCGCCAGGGCCCGTGCCGAAGGGTCATCGAACAGCGGTCTGCCAAACGGGCCGAAGTCCTCTGTCTGGTCCTTGCCGCTCATGTCGCCCCCCCTCCTTCTTCCGCGCTGTCGGACTCCACCGCCGTGGCCCCCAGCAGGCGAGCCACATCCTTTGCCCCCGCCGATCCCCGACCTGAAAGCGAAGGGTTGTCCATGAAAAACTGGTGGCAGTTGAACAGGTCGCCCCGCGCCGGATCGAGCGTGCGCTTGAAACTCCCGTCTGGTCCCATCAGCCAGCTTTGTGCCTCGTCAGCCAGGTTGGCCGACATGATCTGATCGACGATCTGCGCCTTGACCGTGGGGTTGTTGATTTCGACCAGCGTTTCGACGCGCCGGGCAAAGCTGCGGCCCATCCAGTCGGCGGATGAAATATAGACGCGCGCCTTGCGCGACGGCAGGCCATGGCCATTGCCCATACACAGGATGCGGCTGTGTTCCAGAAACCGCCCGACGATCGACTTGACGCGGATATTGTCCGACAAGCCCTTCACGCCAGGCCGCAGGGTGCAGATGCCGCGGATGACAAGCGAGATTTTTACCCCCGCCTGACTGGCTGCATAAAGCGCATCGACCACCTCGCGGTCGACAAGGCTGTTCATCTTTGCCCAGATCGCCGCCGGCCTTCCGCCACGGGCAAATTCCATTTCCTTGGCGATCAGCGTCAGCAGCCGTGCTTTCAGGGTCAGCGGTGAAATGGCCAGATTTTCCAGACTGTCGGGCTGGGCATATCCCGACAGGAAGTTGAACACCTTGGTCGCATCGCGCCCCAGCGCCGGATCGCAGGTAAAGAAGGACAGGTCCGTGTAGATGCGCGCGGTGATCGGGTGATAATTGCCGGTGCCGTAATGGGTATAGGTCACCAGATCGTTGCCTTCGCGGCGGACGACCGTGCTGATCTTGGCATGGGTTTTCAGATGCATGAACCCATAGACGACATGCGCCCCCGCCCGTTCCAGACGGCGGCTTTGCCGGATGTTCGCGGCCTCGTCAAACCTGGCCTTCAGTTCGACCAGGGCCGTTACTGTCTTTCCGGCCTCTGCTGCCTCGCACAGCGCCGCGACGATGGGGCTGTCCCGGCTGGTACGATAAAGCGTTTGCTTGATCGCCAGCACATTCGGGTCGACCGCCGCCTGCTGCAGGAAACGGATCACCATGTCGAAGGTTTCATAGGGATGGTGCAGCAGCATGTCCTTCTGCCGGATCGCCGCAAACATGTCGCCGTCGTGATCCTGCACACGTTCGGGTACGCGCGGGCTGAACGGTGGCCACAGCAAATCGCGCCGGTCGACGATCAGTTCCTTGACATCGGCCATGCCGATGAGGCCCTTCACCTCCATCACCTCGTCAGGGGTGACGTGCAGTTCTTCCATGATCAGGGCGCGCAGACCTTCGGGGGTGTCTGCGGAAATCTTCATCCGCACCACTTCGCCCCGGCGACGGCGCTTCAGCGCCACCTCGAATTCGCGCACCAGATCTTCGGCCTCGTCCTCGACCTCCATGTCGCTGTCGCGCAGGACCCGGAACAGGCAGTGCCCCTGATGCGCATAGCCGGGGAACAGTTCCCCAAGATGCATCAGCAGCAACTCCTCCAGCGGCAGGACGTGGACTTCACCGGACCGGGCAGGCAGCCGGATAAACCTCGCCACCTGCTGCGGCACCGGCAACAGGGCGCGCAGCGGCTTGCGGTCGCTGATGCGTTCCAGTTGCAGCGCCAGACAGAATCCGGTGTTGGGGATGAACGGGAAGGGATGTGCCGGATCGATCGCCAGCGGTGACAGGACGGGAAAGACCTGCGTCAGGAAATGGTCACGAAGAAAGGTCATGTCGCGCCGCGACAGGCGCGAGCGGCTCATCAGCACGATGCCGTTTTCATCCAGTTCCTGCCGCAGTTTTTTCCAGACGGTCTGCTGGCTTTGCATCAGGCGGCGTGCATCGGCGTTGATCAGCGCAAGCTGTTCGGCTGGTGTGCGGCCATCGTCGGACGGCGTCATGTTGCCCGCCCGCGCCAGTTCGCGCAGACCCGCCACCCGAACGGTATAGAATTCATCCAGATTGGTGGCGGAAATCGACAGGAACCGCAACCGTTCCAGCAGCGGCACGCGCGGATTGCCGGCTTCTTCCAGAACGCGCCAGTTGAAGGCAAGCCAGCTTATCTCTCGGTTCAGAAAGCGTTTGGGTCCGTCAATTTCATTGGCAGAAAGGGCACGCGCCTCGGGGAAGGGCGATTTCAGGAAGTCTGTCAGGGGCATGGTCGGGGGCATGTCTGGCGATACGGTCACGATGAGTGCAGGGTTTCAGCATGCTGTAACAGCTGCATGACGTTTATGCGCTGCCCGGCATCAGCCTGTCCAGCACCTCGGCGGCAAGCTGGCGGTTCACCGGGCGCCGCTCTGCCAGTGCTGCCCGATCCAGCTCTGCAACCAGATCGCGGGCCGCGCCGAAGGAGCGTTCCATCCGCGATACGAGAAAGGGGATGATGGCGGCAGGCACGGCAAGCTGGCGGTCTGCAAACAGTTTGACCAGCAGCGCGCCGAGCAATGTGTCATCCGGCAGGTCGATCCGCGCCACGGCGGTTGCGGCCATGCGGCTGTGCAGATCGGCCAAGCGCAGACCCCAAGCCGATACCGGGGTTTTTGCTGTCAGCAGCAGCCGCCCATCCTGCGCGGCAAGCAGATTGTGAAGATGGAACAGGGCAGTTTCCAGCGCCTCGTTTCCAGCAACTCTATCCACATCCTCGACCGTTGCATGGCCTGCAGCGGCGATGTCGGGCAGGGCCGCAGTTGCCAGATCGGACGCATCAATGACGATGGCCCCGGTTTCGGTCGCCCAGACCTGCGCCAGATGCGATTTTCCCGCCCCTCGCGGTCCGGTCAGCAGCAGCTTTCCGCCCGGCCAGTCGCGCCAGCCGTCCAGCGCGGCCAATGCCAGTGCATTCGGCGGCGCGATGAAAAAATCGCCGCGACCCCGCGCCTCGCGCACGGGAAGGTCAAGGACAAGCTGCCGCGCCATGCTCAGCCCGCGCCGCTACCGGCACTGTCGGCGGTTCGCACGGTTTTCCGGGCCGCCGGTTTGCGCTTTCGGGGTGCCGGGGCTTTGGGCGTGGAAACTGTCAATGCTGCCTCTGCCGCTGGCTCCGGTTCTGGCGCGGCAACGCCCTGATACAACCGGCTTTGGCGATAGCGATCCAGAACAAAACGCGCCAGAACACCGATTGCCGCGGCGACCGGCACCGCGACCAGCATGCCCACAAATCCAAACAGGGAACCGAATGCCGACAGGGCGAACAGCAACCAGACCGGATGCAAGCCGATGGACCCGCCGACAAGCTTTGGCGTGAGGATGTTGCCCTCGACGAACTGGCCAGACTGGAACACGGCATAGACCAGCAAAAGCGACCACCAGTCACCCCAGAACTGGTAAAGCCCGAGGCCGATGGCCAATGCCCCGCCAACCAGTGCGCCCACATAGGGGATAAAGGTCAGAAAGCCCGCAATGGCGCCGACGATCAGGCCGTAATTCAGCCCGACCAACATCAGCGCAAAAGCGTAGTAGAGGCCAAGGATAAGACAGACCATCGTCTGCCCGCGCACGAATCCCGACAGCACACGGTCGATGTCGGTTGCCAGTCTGCGCACGGTATCACGATGGTCCAGCGGCACCATCGCGTCAACGCGTGCCACCATGCGATCCCAGTCAAGCAGCATATAAACAGCCACGACCGGCACGACCAGCATGAAGACCACGGCATTGACCACGCCCTTGGCCGAACTCAGCACACCGCTGACCAGCTCGCCGCCGCGCGCCTGGATACCCTCTCCGATCGAGGCGAGCGTCTGACGCACCGTGCTGTCGGCATCCATCAGACCGGGGAATCGTTCGGTCAGAAACCCTTGCAGACGCGCCAGGATATCGGGTGCGGTATTGATAAGCTGGCCAAGCTGACGGACCAGGGTCGGAACCACCAGCAGCACAAGCAGGACCAGGATCAGCAAGGCCGCAATGCTTATGACGCCTGTCGCAACGGCCCTGTTCAACCCCATCTTTTCAAGCCGGTCGGCAATGGGATCCAGGAAATAGGCCAGCGCACCGCCGACAATGAAGGGCAACAGGACATTGCCCATCGACCACAGACAGAACAGGAAGACCGCCGCCGCGATGCCCCAGTATCTTGCCTGTGTCCTGACTGGTAAGGCCATTCAGGACCCCTTTCACTTTGTCGGTTCCCTTACCCGCCAGACATGGCGCATGGGCGACGGTGTTGCAAGGGCAGGCTGACGCGCGTTGTCGGGCATCGGCGGGCGCGAAAATCCGCTGTCAGCGTCTGCTTATACGCACGGTTGTAAGCGCCGGGCCGATGGAGGCATGCGGGAAAGGATGTTCAGTGTCGTTTTGTCGGTGCTGAAGCCGTCACTTTCGATACAGGACGTGTAACCATGAAAACCAGACTTGCGGCCCTTGCCGCTGCTGTTGCCTACCTGCCTCTTGCCGCCGCAGCGATGCCCGAAGTTGGTGCGGTTGTCGGTACCAATCCCGAAGAAGCCAAGGCCGCGCTGATGGCCGCGGGCTGCGAGGTCCAGGAATTCGAGGCCGAGGATGGCCAGATCGAAGCCAAATGCACCGACACCGCCACCGGGAAGCTGATGGAGGTTTACATCGACCCCGCGAAGGGCACTGTCAGCAAGATCAAGGAAGAAGACTGACATGGCCCGGCCCCCGTCATCCGCATCTTCCCCCGGCTGGGTCGAACACCGCGCTCCCCCCTTACTGTGGGATCCTGTCATCCGGATCACACATTGGGCGATCGCCGTCATCGTCCTGCTGAATGCGGTGCTTACTGACGGGGGCAGCCTTGTCCATGTTTCGGCCGGCTGGCTGGGCATTTCGTTTCTGGTCCTGCGGCTGGTCTGGGGGTTCACCGGGCCTGCCGAGGCGCGGTTTTCGTCCTTCCCGCCGAATCCTGGCGCCGCGCTGGCGCATCTGCGTGACCTGACGCAGGGCAGTGTCAGGGAATATCGCTCTCACAATCCCGCAGGCGCGATGATGGTCTATGCCTTGTGGACCCTGCTGCTGGTTGTCACGATGACCGGCCTTGTCATGACCAGCGGCAAGACACCGCTTACGATTGCAGCCGAAAAGGCGGCGGTCGAGCAGGGGGACTGGTCTGCTCTGGTCAAACAGGGCGAAACGGAACAGGATGGGGACGAGGACGGCGGAAATGCCAACCCTGGTCATCTGGCGGAAGAGGTTCACGAAGTGGCCGCAAATCTGATCCTGTTTCTGGTTGTGCTGCACGTCGTGGGTGTGGTCGTGGAATCGCACGTGATGCGCCGCAACCTGATCGCGGCAATGATGACGGGCGCGCGTGATGCCGCCCCTCCGGCCCGGTACTCCCGCAATGCGCAGGGCGGATCGCGACGCGGCCCGCCGCCTGTCGAATGACCGAAGCAGCAGAGGAATATGCCACAGCGGATGGCAAGGCCAATCGGGCGACGCCGCCTGTCGGCAGTTCCGGCAGGGCGCAGGGCCGTTCGATCATTCTTGCGATATGCCTGATGATCCAGGCCACGGCGGCGGTCTTCTTTGTCGGGGACGTGATCGAGGATATGCTGGAAGCCCCGCCGACAATCCATGTGGCTGTCGAGGCGCTGGTGACCGTTGCGCTGGTCCTTGGTGTGATCTTTGGAGGTTGGGCGCTGGCTCGCACGCTTGACATGATGCGCGCCCAGGAAAACGCCCTGCGCGTTGCATCGGGTGCACTGGTCGACGTGATCGAGGCGCAGTTTGCTGCCTGGTCCCTGACCCCGGCAGAGCGCGAGGTCGGCTTGCTGGCGCTCAAAGGCTTTGACGTGGCCGAGATCGCCGAATACCGCAAGGCGGCGTCAGGGACGGTGCGTGCGCAGCTTGCCCGCATCTATGCCAAGGCTGGCGTTTCCGGCCGCGCGCAGTTGACCGCGTATTTTGTCGAGGATCTGCTGGGCGGGCCGATCCTGCCACCGCCGCCGGGGGCGCGGCCGCAATCGGGCGATGATGAAGACCCTGCTGTTGAGATCGAGGTTGACGCCGCACGAAAAGACCCGCTCGCCTGAGCAGCGGGTCATCCCTTGCAACTGCCAAGGCGATATCTGCGGGTCAGATTTTCAGATCGGTCAGCATGCGCACCGCCTGTGCAGCCTCCGCCCCCTTCTTCACGAAATGGGCGTGGAAAAAGCCGTGATGTTCCTCGCTCGGCTGGAAATGATGCGGGGTCAGACTGACCGAAAAAGTCGGCACGCCGGTCTGCATCTGGGCCTCCATCAAACCGGAAACCACGGCCTGTGCGACGAATTCATGCCGGTAGATGCCGCCGTTGACGACAAGCGCGGCGGCAACGATGGCATCAAAGCGCCCGGTCTGCCCCAGCTTTTTCGCCAGAAGCGGCATCTCGAACGCCCCCGGCACATCATAGGCCGCGATGTCGACCGCACGCTTGGCTGCGGCCATGTCCTGCCGGAACCCGGCAAGCGCCTGATCGACGATATCGGCGTGCCAGCGCGCCTTGATAAAGGCGATATTCAACGTCTTGGTCATGTGGAACCTCCTGTATCCAGAACGGCCCCAAGGCGATAGCGGCAAGGTCGGTGCGCCGCACCGGCCCCAACCGTTCCCTTCCATCCGGACTATACCGTCGGCCCCGGAGTTTCACCGGATCTGCTGACCCCCTGCTGTTGCAGGGGCGCTCGCGGGCTGTCACCGCCGGTGGGGAATTGCACCCCGCCCCGAGAACGGAGCGACTATTGCAGGGGCGAGAGGCGGAGGCAAGCCGGATGGTTCGGTGATGTGCCGGAGTTGCCGCGCTTCCCTTGCCTGCCCCGCGGCTTCGCGCTAGGCAGGCCGGAACCGCGAAACATGAGGCCGCCCATGCGTCTGACCCGATATTTCCTCCCCGTGCTCAAGGAAAACCCGTCCGAGGCGCAGATCGTCAGCCATCGCTACATGCTGCGGGCCGGCATGATCAAGCAGCAGGCGGCGGGCATCTATTCCTGGTTGCCGCTGGGCCTGCGCGTGTTGCGCCGGATCGAAGAGATCGTGAACCAGGAGCAGATTCGTGCCGGTCATATCCCGCTGCTGATGCCCACGCTGCAACCGGCAGACCTGTGGCGGGAGTCCGGCCGGTATGACGACTACGGGCAGGAAATGCTGCGCATCCGCGACCGTCACGAAAGGGACATGCTGTATGGCCCCACGAACGAGGAGATGATCACCGACATCTTCCGCAGCCATGTGAACAGCTACAAGGACCTGCCGCTGACGCTGTATCACATCCAGTGGAAGTTCCGCGACGAGGTGCGCCCGCGTTTTGGCGTCATGCGGGGGCGCGAGTTCCTGATGAAGGACGGCTACAACTTTGACGTGGACCGCGACGCGGCACTGCATGCCTATAACCGCCACATGGTCAGTTATCTGCGCACCTATGAACGCATGGGGCTGACGGCGATTCCGATGCGCGCTGCTTCCGGCCCGATTGGCGGTGACAACACGCATGAATTCCTTGTGCTGGCCAACACCGGCGAAAGCGAAGTCTTCTATGACGACCGGGTGACGGCGCTGAAGCTGGGCACGCGCGACATCGATTATGACGACCGGGCGCAGGTGGCGGGCGTGTGTCAGGAATTCACCACGCTTTACGCCCGCACGGACGAAACCCACGACCCGGCCGTGTTCGAGACCATCCCGGAAGCACACCGCAAGGTGGGGCGCGGGATCGAGGTCGGCCAGATCTTCTACTTCGGCACCAAGTATTCCGAAGCGATGGGGGCGACGGTCGTCACGGCCGATGGTTCACGCGTGCCGGTGGAAATGGGGTCGCACGGCATCGGCGTTTCCCGCCTGCTTGGCGCGATCATCGAGGCCAGCCATGACGACAAGGGCATCATCTGGCCGGAAGGAGTGACACCGTTCCCGGTGGGGATCGTCAACCTGAAACAGGGCGATGCCGCCACCGATGCCGCCTGCGACGGGCTTTACAAAGCCTTGACCGCACGCGGGCTGGAACCGCTTTACGACGACCGGGACGAGCGGGCAGGGGCAAAATTCGCCACTATGGACCTGATCGGCCTGCCCTGGCGTATCACTGTCGGCCCGCGCGGCCTGGACAAAGGGGTGGTCGAACTGACCAGCCGCCGGACGGGCGAGAGCGAGGAGATGTCGGCGGAAGCCGCCGTGGACCGCGTGGCGCAGATTTACGCGGGAAGGTGAGGCTACATTCCTGTCCCTCCCCTGTTGGGGGAATGCCTGCACAATCACGCATTTGCCATTCGGGCAGCCGATGGGGCGGGTGCTACTGCCGCAGGGACGACCATGCGGTAGACGTGGCACAACACTGCCACACCCACGACGGCAGGGAAAAACCCGGCCAGGCGAATTGTAATGCCTTCGATGAAGGCTGGGGCGGGGGAGAGCGGCGCGAGCGTCCACTTTTCAGCCCATTTCAGCGCGAAGATCGCCGCAAGAAGCAGCGCATGGCACAGCCCCGGCCCCAACAACAGCCGCCACATCATACTGAGCGTCATCTTCATACCTGACCACAGCCTGTAGCGAGGATCACGAGCCACAGCAGCAGGCATCGCCGTGCCAAAGACGCTGAGCGACAGGAGGTAAAGGGGCAAACTGAACAGAGCCACGAGGCCGATGAATTCCCCCTTTTGCAGTGGAGACGTTTCCAGATTCATCGCTGCCGTGACGGCAATACCCAGCGGCACGGCCATCACCATGAGTGAAATCAGAATGAAAAGTCCCGCCTTCATGGGGGGGCTATTGACTGATTTTGACGGGTTGAAAGCTGCCAGCTGCTCACCGAACAGGAAGTGACGGTGAAAGAAATAGAGCAGGAAATAGTAGGCAGCTATTTTGCCACCTCTGCTCTGCATGGGTTCCATGAAAAGCTCTATGGTCTCAAGCACTAACGCTATGATCAGAAACTGGACCACGTTATTGCGGAAAAGGTCGAATGACTTGCGATAAATCTCGATCACGATGAATCTCTGGCAGCCTGTGGAGATTTTGATTACAACCTGAAGGTGTCTTTTTCATGGCCCTTGCCCGGCTGTGATACGCACTTAGACCGGGACCGAAGGGGCAGAACCAACCCTTTTAAGATGTGGTCTCGACAGTGCGAATTGCGCTTCCTCCCTCACATCCGGATATGGCCTGTATCCCTTCGTGACCGCCATTGCCTTGACCTTTCGGCCCCCTTTGCCCAAGGTGCGCGCCAAAACGAAAGAGCAGCCCTTTGCCCAGCACCACCCCCTTTTCGCGCCATGAATTCATGATTGCCTGGCGCTACCTGCGTGCCCGCCGGGCAGAGGGCGGGGTCAGCGTGATGACATGGATTTCGCTGATCGGCATCACGCTGGCGGTGTTCGCGCTGATCGCAACCCTGTCCGTCCGGGCGGGATTCCGGGCGGAGCTGGTGGATACGATCCTCGGGGCCAATTCCCATGTGACGGTCTATTCAACCGCCTACGAACTGGAAAACGGCGCGACCTCGCGTGCCATCACGGATTATCAGGCAAAGGCCACGGCGATTGCTGCGGTGCCGGGTGTGGTGCGGGCGGCACCGCTGGTCAAGGGCACGGTCATGGCCAGCTTTCAGGGCCGCAATGCGGGGGCGCAGGTCTTCGGGATAACGCCGGATGATCTGCAGGCCGTGCCGCGTGTAAAGAATCCGCTGGAAAGCCTTGGCAATCTTGAGGATTTCGGAAGCGGCACGGGCATCGCGATCGGTTCCGGCGTGGCGCGTTCGCTGGGTATAGGTGTGGGCGACCGGCTGCGGCTGATTTCCCCCGACGGGCCGCGCACCGCGATGGGCACCTCTCCGCGCGTCGGTGGCTTCGATGTCGTCTATATCTTTACCGCCGGGCATTACGACATCGATGGCAGCCGCATCTACATGCCCTTCGGCCAGGCGCAGGAGTTCTTTAACCGCGAGGGTGCGGCGGATGAGATCGAGGTGATTTCGGAAGACCCCGAAAATGTCGAGAGGCTGACCCCCGCGCTTCTGGCCGCGGCGGGGGAGCGGGCGGTGCTGTGGAACTGGAAGGACAATGCCGGGGCCTATCTTCGCGCGCTGGATATCGAGGACAACGTGATGTTCATCATCATGGCGATCCTCGTGCTGATCGCGGCGATGAACATCACCTCGGGCCTTATCATGCTGGTCAAGAACAAGGGCCGCGACATCGGCATCCTGCGCACCATGGGGCTGACCGAAGGATCGGTGCTGCGGGTGTTCTTTCTGTGCGGGGCGTTCACCGGCATCATCGGCACGGCGCTGGGCATCATTCTGGGGTGTCTTTTCGCGGTCTATATCGATCCGATCTTTTCCTTCGTGAATTATGTTTCGGGCGGCGGCGTCTGGGATCCGTCGATCCGCGGCATCTATGCGCTGCCCGCCAAGTTACAGGGCTGGGATGTGGCCAAGGCGGTGATGCTGTCGCTGGGCCTGTCCTTTGTCGTCACCATCTTTCCGGCCCGCCGCGCCGCGCGGATGAACCCTGTCGAGGCGCTGCGCTATGAGTGAAATCCTGGCGCTGGACAGCGTGACCAAGACCTACAACCCCGGCCAACCGGGAGAGGTGCAGGTGTTGCGCGGTGTCAGCCTGACCCTTGCGGCGGGAGAGGTCGTGGCCCTGGTGGCCCCGTCAGGTGCGGGCAAGTCGACGCTGCTGCACATCGCCGGGCTGCTTGATATTCCAACATCGGGCATGGTCAGGATCGGCGGGCAGAATGCAGGCGGGTTGCCAGACTGGCGGCGGACAGAGCTGCGGCGGGAAAGCCTGGGTTTCGTTTATCAGTTTCACCATCTGCTGCCAGAATTCACAGCGCTGGAAAATGTGGTGATCCCCCAGCTTGCCAATGGTGTGGCGCGGAAAGTGGCAGAGGCACGGGCGCGCGATCTGCTGGGGCGTGTCGGGCTTTCCGCGCGCGAAGATCACCGTCCCGCAGCGCTGTCAGGGGGCGAACAGCAGCGCGTCGCCTTTTGTCGGGCGCTGGCCAACGGGCCGAAGCTGCTGCTGGCGGATGAGCCGACCGGCAACCTTGATCCCGCGACGTCCGACACGGTCTTTGCCGCGCTGGTCGACCTTGTGCGCGGCACGGGGATGGCTGCGCTGATCGCCACGCACAACATGGACCTTGCCGCGCGGATGGACCGTATCGTGCGGCTGGAAGCCGGGACGTTGTCTGCCTGACGATCAGGCGGCGGCGACAACCTCGGCCAACATGGTGCGGACCTTGCTCGCGACATCCGTCAATTCCGAATTCCCGACCGCAGCCATAGATGCGACCGGGTCGATGGCGCTGATCTCGACACCGCCCTCGACCTCGCGCAGGATGACATTGCAGGGGAGCATCGATCCTATGCGCGGCTCCATCCCGATGGCTTCCCAGGCCATGCCGGGGTTACAGGCGCCAAGAATGCGATAGCCCGCCATATCGCGATCCAGTTTCTTCTTCATCGTGGCGGCGACATCGATTTCGGTCAGCACCCCGAAGCCCTTGGCGGCAAGGGCGGATCGCACCCGCGCATCCACGTCGTCAAGCGATCCGGCAACCAGACGGTCAATCGTATAGGTCATTATGGGCCTCTCTTCCAGTTTAGGGCAAGATTGTGGTCCGATTGCCGCTAAAGGCAAGGTCATATCCATATCGTTATCATGGCGCGCTGGCACGTGCCTGCCGCAGATCGGGCAATGCCCCCGCGATTTCCAGAACCAGCTTTCTGCGCACGGCGGCGGCGAAATCGGCACGGCCATGGGCCGGTTCGACAAAGGCACCCTGACCCCCGATGATGCGGGCGCGGTATTCCTCGGTCAAATCGCCTGCCTGCGGGCGCGCGCAATTCTCGCAGACGATGGGCAGGGCATTTATGGTGATGCCCTGTGCCACCACAAGATCACGGGCTTCCTCGATGCCGGGGCCAGAGAAATTGCCGGTGCTGTCTCCGGAAAAGTCGATGACGCGTCGGTAGCCCTCGAATGAATTGCTCTCTATCATCGCCGCGCCTGCCAGCAGCGCGGCCCCGATGGCATTCCGGCCGACGGCCTGACGGGGCGGCGCAAGGATGGCATCGGCAAAGGTACGGGCCGAGGTCTCGTCGGAAATCAGCGACCAGTCCGCCACCACAGCCTGATTGGCGGCCCATTCGACATAGGTGATGGTGATCGATCCGGTCAGTGTGCCGCTGATGGCCGACAGCACTTCGGGATGGGTGATCGCTTCGGCATAGCCCTGCCTCTGAAAGGCGATTTCCTCTTCGGTGATCGAACCCGAGGCATCGGCAAGCAGAACAAGTTCCAGCGAAACCTCTTCGGCCATGGCAGGGCTGGCGGCGATGAACAGGGCAAGGGCAAACATGCGCATGGCCAAAGGTAGCACCCGTGTCGGGACCTGTCATCCATGACCGGGCGAGCAGCGGACACCCAACAATCCCCGGGGGCGAACTGCCCGTCTTTATGGGGGGCCAACGGCTGATTCCAGCCGACAGCCCTTTGATCAAGATTGTAAGGTTCATGCAGCATGCTAGTTTGGCTTCACTCTGCAACCACTTGTCCTGCAAGGGCGAAACGGATTGTCCGACCACGCGCCGCAGTTCTTTTGTATCGGCAGCCTGACACTTGATCTGGCTTCGGGCCGATTGCTGGGCGCACAGGGCGACATCGATATTCGGCCAAAAACTTTTGCCCTGCTCGCACATCTCGCGCAGCATTCTGGTCAGGTTGTTCCGAAAGAGGCGTTGATCGCGGCGGTCTGGCCCGACGTGATCGTGTCAGAGGATTCCCTGACACAATGCGTGCGCGACCTGCGGCGTATCCTTGGCGCTGGGCAAGACCATCTGCTGCGCACCTTTCCGCGCAGGGGCTACATGCTGGATATCGCGCCCGGCGCGCAATCCTCGGCAGGTGCAGAGCCAGTGCAACGGCCACGAGTGCTGTCTTCGGGCCCGCCGCAAGATATCGTCCTGGAAAAGATCACCCCCGGACAGGCCGACGTTCCGGCAGGAAGCCTTGCCGTCCTGCCGTTCCTGACAGCCGGTCCCGTTGCCGCGCGTGACAGGCTGCTGCTGGATGGGCTGGCCCATGACATCATCACGGCGCTTGCCTGCATGCGCAGTTTTCAGGTGATCGGGCGCGGCAGTGCCTTTGCGCTGCGCGACATGGCGCATGATCCGCAACGTTTGCGCCAACTGCTGCATGTCGACTACATTGTCACCGGGCATGTGGAACCGGTCGCCGGAAAGTTCCTGTTGCGGCTTGATCTGGTGCGCACCGACCATGGCACGATGGTCTGGACAGACACTTTTACGCTGAACATGAATCCGGGCGGGTTTCTGGCGGCTGAGGCAACGCAGCAATGCGCCGCAGCCGTGGCGCAAGCCCTGACCCTGTCCGAACGTCAGCGGGCCCTGTCGCTGCGCGATCAGCCGCTTCAGGCGTGGGAGGCCTTCCATCGCGGGCTTGACCTGATCTTCCGGTTTGAACCGGGATCGGTGGCCCATGCGCTGGATCATTTCGCAAGCGCCATCGAACTGGATCCGACCTTTACCCGCGCCTATGCCTTTCAGTCCTTCTGCCATTATTATTTCGCCTTTACCGAACTGTCGCGCAGCCGCAGCGACAGCGCAGCGGCCGCGCTGGCATCGGCCACGACGGCGATGCATGTCGATGAACTCAGCCCCACGGCAAACTGGGCCTATGGCAGGGCGCTGTGCCTGAACCACGATCCCGAAGGCGGATTGCGCCATTGCGCGCGCGCCGTTGAGCTGTGCCCCAGTTTTCCCCATGCCCATTACATGCTGGGTTTCATCGAGGCCGTGCATGGCGATGCCGGAAATGCCTTTGCGCATCTGGACCGCAGCGAAGGGTTAAGCCCGTTTGATCCGTTCAATCCGTCGGTACAGATGACCCGCGCAGTGGCGCATCTGCATCTGGGGCGGCTGGACAAGGCTGCGGATTACGCGGCGCGTGCTGTCCGCCACCAAAGCGCCTATTCGCAGATGCTGTATCACGGGGCCCTGGTGCTGGCTGGCGCAGGAAGGATGGACGAGGCGCGCCTTGCCGCGCGCCGTATCCGTGCGACCGATCCCCACTATATCCCCGACAAGCTGTTTCGCGCGCTTTACGACATGCCCGAAGATGTGCGCCGCGTGCTTGAGCTGGGCCAGCGGCGGCTTGAAGCCTGACCGCCGCCGCATGTCTGGCTGTCAGCCGTCGATCTGCGCGCCGATGATGGCGATCGCCTGCTGATAGACGCCCGCCGCGTTCCATTCTTTCAATACGGCGAAATTCGCCTCTCCCTTCTGGTAGCCCTTGCCTGCCTTCCAGCCCTTCTTGCGTAGAAAGTTTGCGGTGGATGCCAGCGCATCGGTGGAATTCGACAGATCGACCCGCCCGTCGCCGTTGCCGTCCACACCGTATTTCAGGGCATTGCCGGGCAGAAACTGGGTATGGCCCAACTCGCCGTGCTTGGCACCCAGAGTTTCGGTCGAAATTGCACCGGCATCGACCAGTTTCAGCGCCGCCAGCAGGTGCGGGGTAAAGAAATCGCTGCGGCGGCAATCATAGGCCAGCGTGGCGATGGCCGAAACCACCCGCGTGTCGCCGGTGAAATTGCCAAATCCGGTTTCCATGCCGTGAATGGCCAGCAGCACCCCGGCCGGAACGCCGTAGCGCTGTTCAAGCGCGGCATAAAGCTTGGCATTCTTGGCTTTCCGCGCCCGACCCTGCGAGGCGATCGCATCGGCCCCGCGAACAGCCATGAACTTTTCCAGCGAATACTTGAAACTTTTCTGATTGCGGTCGGCCGAGATGGTTGCCTTGCTGTAGCTTGTGGACAGCAGCGCCTCTTGCCCGCGTTTGCCCACACCGGCTTGCGCAGCCTCTGCCGCCATCACGGGTTTCCACGCCTCATAGTCGCCACCTGTGTTCGAGCAGGGTGCGGCAAGGGCCTGCGATGCGCAAAGGGCCATGGCTGCGGCAAGGCCGGTGCGAAGGTGAAGGGCAACGGGCATGAATGTTATCCCAAGTGAGAATATTTCGGCACTCTAGCGGTTCCTGTTACAAGGGCAAGCCAGACTGCGTCATGCGCAGGGATGGGCTTGCAATCCGGGGAAGGGATATATATTCATAATGCAGAATATGAATATTCGTCCCCATTCCCGACAGAGGTCCCGCCATGCGCCTGCCCGTTCTTGCCTGCCTCGTCGGAATGTTGGTCTTTCCGGCAATTGCAGAGCCGCTGACCATTGCGCCGACATCTGTGCAGGAATGGAAAGCCGTTTACGGACGGATCGAACCCCGCGACCGCATTCCCGCGCGGGCGCGGATCGGTGGATCGGTGATTGCCCTGTCGGTTACCGAAGGGGAAATGGTCGAGGCCGGGCAGGAACTGGCGCGGATCGTCGATGAAAAGCTGACCACGCAGATCGCGGCCATTGATGCCGCGCTTCTGGCGCTGAACTCGCAGCTCGACAATGCGCGAACCGAACTGGGTCGGGGTGAGGCATTGCAGGAGCGCGGCGTGGCGACGGTGCAGCAACTGGACAACCTGCGGACACAGGTCGATGTGCTGACAAACCAGATCGCCGCCAAGACCGCCGAACGCCGTGTGGTGGAGCAGCAGGCGGAAGAGGGCGCGGTCTTGGCCCCGGCGGCGGGGCGGGTGCTTTCGGTGCCGGTGACGGCGGGGGCGGTGCTGATGCCGGGCGAAGCGGTGGCAGAGATCGGGGCAGGCGGCTTTTATCTGCGGATAGCCGTGCCTGAACGCCATGCCTCTGCCCTGGCGGAGGGCAATGCGATCAGCATTGAAACGGCAACCGGCAACGCGGAAGGCAAGCTTGCAAAGCTGTACCCGCAGATCGAAAATGGCCGTGTCGTCGCCGATGTCGAGGTGGCGGGTCTGGATGATGCCTTTTCCGACGCCCGCGTTCTGGTCCGTCTCCCGGTGGGCAGCCGCGATGCGATCCTGCTTCCGCCGGATGCGGTTCATACGCGTTCCGGGCTGGATTTCGTGGCGGTTCAGGCGGATGGCGAAGTGCACGATCACGCCGTTCTGCTGGGCGGTCGGCATGTCGTGGATGGGGCAGAGATGGTCGAGGTCATCTCGGGCCTTGCCGCAGGCGATGTGGTGGTGACCGGCGATGAGTAAGCAGGATACCGCCGCGCTGGGTATCGCCGGGCGGCTGACAAACGCCTTTATCGGATCGGCACTGACGCCGCTGTTCATCCTTGCCGCGCTGGCCATGGGGCTGGTGGCGCTGGTGTCGCTGCCGCGCGAGGAGGAGCCGCAGATTTCCGTGCCGATGGTAGATATCCATATCATGGCGCCGGGGCTGAAAGCCGAGGATGCCGTGCGGCTGGTAACAGAGCCGATGGAGACGATCATCAAGGGCATCAACGGAGTGGAACATGTCTATTCCCAGACCCGCGACGATGCAGCGCTTGTCATGGCACGGTTCGAGGTCGGCACATCGGCCGATGCCGCGATCCTGCGTGTGCATGAAAAGATCAAGGGAAACATCGACCGTATGCCCGCCGGGATTGCCGAGCCGCTGATCGTCGGTCGGGGCATTGATGACGTGGCTATCGTCTCGCTTACACTCGCGCCCAAGGATGCGGGCGCGGGCATCACCGCCAACGACCTGACCCGCGTGGCCCGTGCCCTGCGCGCCGACATTGCCAAGATCGAAGATGTGGGTCTGACCTATCTGGTGGGCGAGGTGACGGAAACCATCCGCATCGCGCCCGACCCCGAAAGGCTGGCGCTGTTCGGCGTGACGTTGCAGCAGCTTGCCGGAAAGGTGCAGGGGGCGAACGGGTCGCGTTCTGTTGGCAAGCTGAGCGACAAGGGCGAGTCCATCGATCTTGTCACCGGTGAAACCCTGAACAGCCCGGCAGAGGTCGCAAACCTGATGCTGACCACCCGCGACGGGCGGCCTGTATATGTCGGCGACGTGGCGGATGTGTCCTATGCTGATACATCCGGCGTACATATGGTTTCGCATATCACGAAGGATGCGGACGGCAATCCGGTGCGCGTACCCGCCGTGACCCTTGCCGTGGCCAAGCGGGCCGGTGCCAATGCCGTGGTTGTGGCCGAGGAAATCCTGCACCGCGTCCATGCGGCGGAGAACCGGATTCTGCCGGAAAGCATCGGTGTCACGGTCACGCGCGACTATGGCGAAACGGCCAATGAAAAGGCCAATGAGCTGCTGTTCCACCTTGGCCTTGCGACCGTGTCGATCATCGCACTGGTCTGGCTGGCGATCGGCTGGCGCGAGGCGGTGGTGGTGGCAATTGTCATTCCGGTCACGATCCTGCTGACGCTGTTTGCCGCCTGGGTGATGGGCTACACACTGAACCGCGTCAGCCTGTTTGCGCTGATCTTTTCCATCGGCATCCTTGTCGATGACGCCATCGTGGTGATCGAGAACATCGCCCGTCACTGGGGGATGAAAGGGCCGGGCAGCCGCGTGGAAAAAGCCGTGGCGGCGGTGGCAGAGGTGGGCAATCCCACCATCGTCGCCACGCTGACCGTGGTGGCGGCGCTGCTGCCGATGCTGTTCGTGTCCGGGCTGATGGGCCCCTACATGTCGCCCATTCCCGCGAACGCTTCCGCAGCGATGATCTTTTCCTTCTTCGTCGCGGTCATCATCACCCCCTGGCTGATGGTGAAGGTGGCTGGGCGGGCCGATATGGCAGCACATGGCCATGACGATACCTATGGGGGGCATCCGGGCGGCGCGCTGGGGCGCATCTATGCCGCCTTTGCCCGCCCGGTGCTGAAGACGAAGACACGGGCGCTGGTGTTTTTGCTGGTAACGGTCGTGCTGTCGTTCGGTTCGCTCGCGGCGCTTTACACCCGCGATGTGACGGTCAAGCTGCTGCCCTTCGACAACAAGTCGGAACTTTCGGTGGTGATCGACATGCCGGAAGGGGCCAGCCTGCAGGCTACCGATGCCGTGGCGCAGGCTGTTGCGGATGTGGCGCTGGGTATGGAGGAAGTGTTGTCGGCCCAGACCCATGCCGGAACGGCAGCACCTTTCAACTTCAACGGTCTGGTGCGGCATTCCTATCTGCGGGCCGAGCCGCATCTGGGGGATGTGCAACTGAACCTGACCGGCAAAGCCGACCGTGACCGGACCAGCCACGATATTGCTTTGGACCTGCGGCAACGGCTGGCGGCGCTGGACCTGCCGGAAGGGGTTTCCCTGAAAACCGTGGAACCGCCCCCCGGGCCACCGGTCATTTCCACCTTGCTGGCCGAAGTTTATGGCCCTGATGCCGTAACAAGGCGTACGGCTGCCGCAAAAGTGCGCGAGGCATTCGCCGCGGTTCCCTTCATCGTCGACGTCGATGACAGTTTCGGCACGCAACCCCGCCGCCTGCGCGCGACGGTCGACACCAACGATCTGGATTTCTTCGCGGTCGGCGAGGCAGATGTATTTGACACGCTGGCGATCCTGAACGGCGGCACGACCGTCGGCTATTCGCACCGCTCGGACGGGCGCTATCCGATCCCGATCCGCGTGGAACGTGCGCCGGGCGACCTGGTGCTGGATGAGCGTTTCCTGTCCACCCCGATCCCGGCGAACGTGCTTCCGGGCGCGCGTGGCGTGGTGGAGCTTGGCGATGTGATCGATGTGGCCGAGGAACGCGCATCCTTCCCGGTGTTCCGCCACAACGGGCGCGAGGCGGAAATGGTCACGGCAGAGCTGGCCGGAGATTACGAGGCACCGCTTTACGGCATGCTGGCCGTTGCCGAAAAGCTGGACGGCATGGACTGGCCCGAGGGGGGCAAACCGGAAATCGCGCTGAACGGGCAGCCCGACGATGAAAGCAAGGTCACGCTGCTGTGGGATGGCGAATGGGAAGTGACCTGGGTCACCTTCCGTGACATGGGGGCTGCCTTTGGCGTGGCGCTGCTGGGTATCTACATTCTTGTGGTGGCCCAGTTCGGGTCGTTCAAGTTGCCGCTGGTGATCCTGACACCGATCCCGCTGACCTTTCTTGGCATCATGCTGGGGCACTGGCTGTTTGCCGCGCCGTTTTCCGCCACGTCGATGATCGGGTTCATCGCGCTGGCCGGGATCATCGTGCGCAACTCGATCCTGCTCGTCGATTTCATCCGCCACGCCGACCCTGCGCAGGACAGGCTTTCGGTTCTGATCGAGGCGGGCGCGATCCGCTTCAAGCCGATCCTGCTGACCGCGATTGCGGCGATGATCGGCGCTGTGGTGATCTTGGCTGATCCCATCTTTCAGGGTCTGGCGATTTCGCTGCTGTTCGGACTGCTGTCGTCCACCCTGTTGACGGTGCTGGTTATCCCGGCGATCTACCGGCTGTTCCGCAGCTGAGAGGCTGCCGTCAGGCGGCGCTGCCGGGAAGCAGGATGATGTCACCGGGTGCGGCGCTGATTTCCACCTGGTCGCCGACAGCAGGCGGCGGGCTGGCAGGACGGTTGAAGGCATCCAGCGCGACGCGTGCACCCGCGGCCTCGACCGTGACGCGGATCACCGACCCCATGAAGTGCACTTCGGCGATACGGCCCGGCAGCACCACATCGCGCCCGTCCCCCCGGCCCAGATGCACCGCTTCCGGGCGCAGGGCCAGCGTCACCGCGGCCCCCGCCGGTTCCGCGATCTGCCTGCCCAGCGTGATGCTCTGACCGTCAACCTCGACCACACCTGTTGCCGGTTCGGCCACGCGGGCAGAGAGCTGGCTGAGCGTGCCGACGAACTGCGCCACAAAGCGGGTTGCGGGTCGGTTGTAGACATCGAAGGGAGTGCCCACCTGATCGGCGATCCCCTGATGCATGACCACCACGCGGTCCGACATCGAAAGCGCTTCTTCCTGATCGTGGGTCACGAAGATCGTGGTGATGCCCAGCGATTTCTGGATTTCCCTGATTTCGTTGCGCAGGGAAACCCGCACTTTGGCATCCAGGGCCGAAAGTGGTTCATCCAGCAGCAGCACCTGCGGGCGCGGGGCCAGTGCGCGGGCCAGCGCCACGCGTTGTTGCTGACCGCCGGAAAGCTGGAAAGGGTAGGACGGGCCCTTGTCGGGCAGGCCGATCATTTCCAGCATCTCGGTCACACGGGAATCGGTTTCCGCCTTCGCCGTGCCCTTCACCTTCATCCCGAAGGCCACGTTCTGCGCCACCGTCAGGTTCGGAAACAGCGCATAGGCCTGAAAGACCATACCGATGTTGCGCTGGTTGGGTTTCAGCGCGGTCACGTCCTTGCCGTCGATGCGGATCGTGCCGCTGTCCGGGCTTTCGAAACCCGCCACCATGCGGAGCACCGTGGTCTTGCCGCAACCCGAAGGACCGAGCAGCGAAACGAATTCCCCCTTGTCGACTGGCAGGGTGAAATCCTTGACAACGCGGTTCGCGCCAAAGGACTTTTCCAGATGCGAGATATCAAGAAATCCCATCAGCGGATCGCTTTCGTATGTTTGGTGAAACGGTTGGCAAGCTGGATCAGCCCCATGCAGCCCCAGGTGATGACAAAGGTCAGCACCGACAGGGCAAAGGGTTCATAGGGTTTGTTGGCACCTATCCGTTGCAGATAGGGACCGAAGGCGGGCCGGTCGAGCAGCGCGGCAAGGGTGAATTCGCCGATGACGATGGCAAAGGTCAGGAACGCGCCCGACAGCACGGCGACCAGCACATTCGGCAGGATGATCTTGCCAAGGATGGTGATCCAGCCCGCGCCCAGGCTTTGCGCCGCCTCGGTCAACGTCCCTACATCGATGGTCCGCAGGCCGGTATCCACGGCGCGGTACATGTAGGGCAGCGCGAGGATCGTGTAGCCAAAGGCCAGCAGCAGGTTGGTGCCGGTGACACTGCCGGTCAGCGGCAGCCAGCTTGAGGTGTTGTAAAGCCGGATATAGCCAAAGACGATGACAATGGCCGGAATGACCAGCGGCAGCAGGGTGATGAACTCGACGAATGGCCGGGCCGATGGCAGCCGCAGCCGGACCCAGAAGGCCGTCGGCACCACCAGCAGGACGCCCAGCACGATGGTGACCAGCGCCATGACCACCGAATAGAGAAAGGTCTGCTGAAATTCCGGATCGCCAATGATCTTGGCATAGGCATCAAGGCTGTAGACCCCGCGCCGCGCCCGCAGTGAAAACTCGGCCAGCCCGATCAGCGGCAGGAGGAAATACATCAGCCCGAACAGCAGCGCAAACCAGCCGGAAAGACGCACCCACCAGTTCATTTCAGCCACCGTTCCGACCGCGCGCGCAACCAGATATAAAGCACATTGGCGACGCCGGTGACGACGATCATGCCGAATGCCATCGCATACCCCAGATGCGGATTGCCCAGAACATCCCCCCGAATCTGTGCGTAAAGCTGGATCGGCACGATGTTCAGCGCCGATCCGGTCAGGGCGATGGCAGTGGCGACCGCGCCAAAGGCATTGGCAAAGAGCAGCGCCAAGGTTCCCAGAAGCGACGGCAGCAGGATCGGAAAGGCAACCATCCGCCAGTACTGGAATCCGGTCGCGCCCAGCACCATCGCCGCTTCGCGCCATTCACGCTTCAGCCCCTCCAGCGCGGGGGTGATGATCAGGATCATCAGCGGGATCTGGAAGAACAGATAGGTGATCGTCAGACCCCAGAAGGACAGCAGATTGAACCCAAGATCACGTTGCAGGACGATGCCGAAATTCGACCGCAGCCAAAGGGTGATCAGCCCGGCCGGGCCAAAAGTGGCCAGAAAGGCAAAGGCCAGCGGCACGCCCGCGAAATTGGACGCAACACCGGAAAAGGTCAGCAGGGGGGAGCGTATCCAGCCGGGAACTGCACCGAACACCACGGCAGCGGCCATCCCGAAACCGATGATGCACCCCAGCAGCGCGGATGCCAGGCTGACCTTCACCGAAATCCAGTAGGAGGACGGGATCGTGCCCGTGTTCAGGTCGCGGATGTTCTGAAGTGTAAAACCGCCCTCGGCCGTCTGGAAAGCCCCGATAACGATATGGGCGGTGGGCAGGATCAGGAAAAGCAAAGCAAAAACCGTAAAGGGCAGAAGCCCCATCCAGTCGAACATCAGTCGCCGGAGAACCCGCGCACGGGCCGAATTGTCTTGTGCCATGGCGGCGCTGTCCCCGTCCGCTGTCCCTGTCCGCTGCCAGAAAGGCCCGCCCCGAACATGCCGGGGCGGGCGCTGGGCGTTTACTGGACGTTGGCGCCCACGACGGCATCCCAGCCGCCTGTCACGGCAGCCTTGTTGGCATCCACCTCTTCCAGGGTCGGGAAATAGGCGGCTTCATAGCTGGCAGCCGGGGGCAGGGCGTCGATCAGTTCCTGCGGAACCTTGCCAGCCGCGACCATCGCGTTGAACCGTGCGGGGTGGCAATAGCCTTTCAGCCAGAGGTTCTGACCTTCGTCCGAATACAGGTATTCCATCCACAGCTTCGCCGCGTTCGGATGCGGGGCATAGGCAGAGATACCCTGCACATAGACACCGGCAAGAACGCCGGTCGACGGCACAACGATTTCCACCGGCGGGTTGCCTGCCAGTTCGTCCTTGGCGGCCAGCGCGTTATAGTCCCACATCACGGTGATCGGTGTGGCGCCTTGGGCCAGTGTGCCGGCCTTGCCGATGACGGGCACGAAGTTGCCTGCCTTGTTCATTTCGGCGAAATAGTCGAGCCCGGCCTTGCCTGCCGCATCACCGGCCGCAGCACCCTTGGACAGGCCTGCCGCCAGCACCGCGAGAATCGCCTGGTTCGATGCGCGCGGGTCGCCCGCCAGCGCCACCTGACCGGCATATTCCGGTTTCAGCAGGTCGGCCCAGTCGGCCGGGGTGTTGGCAACCAGATCCTTGTTCACCAGGAACGCCATGACGCCGTAGTAGTCACCATACCAGTGGCCGTCCGCATCCTTGATGCTGTCCGGAATTTCGTCCCAGGTCGACACCTTGTAGGGTTGCAGCAGCCCTTCGGCTTTCATCGACGGACCGAAGGCAAGACCAACGTCGACGACATCGGGGGCCTGCGGACCGGTATTGTCCTTGTTGGCCTTCACGGCCTCTACCTCATCCGCCGAACCGGCATCGGGGTTCAGCTCATTGACCGTGATTTCCGGATACTTGGCTTTGAACCCTTCGATCACGCCGCCATAGCCGCACCAGCTGTGGGGCAGGGCGATGGTGGTCAGCATTCCTTCTGCCTTGGCGGCAGCTTCCAGTTCAGCCATATGGCTGTCGGCCAGCGCGGCCGAGGCCGATAGCAGCGCGATGGCGCTGACGGAAATAAGCGTCTTGCAAGTGTTTTTCATGGTCACACCCTGTTGGTTGCAATGCGGGGTTGTCCCCGTCCGGTCGTTTGTCGGACAGGCCGCCCGGCAGGGGCTAGGCGGCGAATGTCTCATTCCGATGAAGAAATGCCGACACAGGCCGGTTTGCAAGAAAAATTAATTTCAGAAGGGTGCTTGACGTAGCGGCGGCCTATGCGCCAGCGAACCCGCCAGTCAAGCGGGCGGCGCCCGCGCCCGTGCTGTTGGGGGGGCCGCCAGACGGGGGAGAAGGTGCACCGGCGGCGGCAAGGAACACCTCCAGCGCGGCGGCATCGATGGGTTTGGCAAGGATTTCAACCCCGGCGGCGGCGCAGGCAGCGCGTGTGGCAGCGGACCGGTCGGCGGTGATGATCCGGCTGGGACGATTTCCGAACCGGCTGCGCAGCGCCGCCAGACAGGCCAGTCCGTCCGCACCGGGGCCAAGCTGATAGTCGATCAGCAGGATGTCGGGAATAATGTCCACCTCGTCCATCAGGGCGAGTGCGTCTTCGGTATTCTCGCAATCCAGCACGCTGACATTCCACTTTTCCAGCAGCAGGCACATGGCGCGGCGCAGATCGGCATCGTTTTCGACCAGCAGCACCAGCCGGTCGGAAAGCCCGCCCGATTCCGGTTCGGGCAGGCGGGCGTCGGGCAGGGGCCGGGTTCCGGCCAGGGGCAGCGTCACCGAAAACATCGTGCCCTGACCGGGGACAGAGCGCAGGTCAAGCGGATGACCCAGCAGTGCACAGGCGCGGTCCACGATTGCCAGCCCCAGCCCCATGCCCTCGGACGCCGAGGCACGGGCGTTCAGGCGGTGGAATTCGCGGAATATCGCATCCTGATCCTCTTCCGCGATGCCGGGGCCGGTGTCCCAGACCTCTACCCGGATCGCGCCTGCCGCGCGACGGGCACCCACCAGCACCCGCCCGGTCTGCGTGTAACGGATGGCATTGCCGATCAGGTTCTGCAGGATGCGGCGCAGATAGGACGTGTCGCTTGTCACCACGACCGAGGCGGGCACGATGCGCAGCGCGATTCCCTTGCGCTGGGCCATAGGGGCGAATTCGTCGTAAAGCTGCTGCAACATCCGGTCCAGCCGGATCGCCGCCAGATCAACCGTCCCCTCGCCGTTTTCCAGGCGCGAGATATCAAGCAGCGCGCCAAGAATTTGTTCCACGCTTTCCAGCGCGTTCTGGGCCTTGGCCAGCGTATCCCGGCCATGGGGCGAAACACTTTCATCGCCAGCCGAGGCCACGAACAGCTTGGCGGCCGACAGGGGTTGCAACAGATCATGGCTGGCTGCCGCCACGAACCGGGCCCGTGCCGCATTGGCGCGCTCGGCGCTGGCCAGCGCATCCTCAAGGTCAAGCGTCCGTTCCAGAACCCGCTGTTCCAGCGTTTCATTGGCCCGGCGGATGGCGATGACGGCGGCGCGTTCTGCCGTGACATCGGTGAAGCTTATCACAAAGCCCCGGTCGGGCATTTCCTGTGCTGACACGTCCATGATCAGCGTATCGCCCCGCGACAGTTCGAAATTCAGTGCCGGGCGCGGGGTGGTGGCTTCAGCCCAGTCGATCAGGGCCGCCTGGGTCATCCCGGCGGCAAACGTGGCCTCTGCCCCCAGCCGTTCCAGAAGCGAACGGAATTCCAGCCCGCGGCGGATGCGCGACAGCGGAATGGCGAGCAACTGCCCCAGCCGGTCGTTCCAGCCCAACAGCCGTGTCTGGCTGTCAAAGATCGCGACACCCTGGCTGATGTGGTCCAGCGTGGCGCGGATGATGCGGGCCTGATCATCCAGCATCTTGCCGCGTTCCTGGCGTTCCAGCCGGATGATATCGGTCACGTCTGTCTGAAGGATGACCGTGCCTTCATCGCGTGTGCGATGCTCGCTGACCTGCACCCAGCGGTCCCAGATCATGCGGACGTTGAAGATGACATGCCGATCCTTGTGGCGGTTGCGCCGGCGGATGGACCAGTCTTCGGGCGTTTCGGTGGCGGGCAGTTCCAGATACCGCGACCGGCTGACCAGCGACACGTAGTCGGTAAAGGTCAGCCCGGGTTTCAGATGCGGGCGGATATCCGACATGTGCATCCCGAACCGCGAGTTGCACATGACCAGAATGTCGTTCGCATCGAACAGCGCAAAGCCTTCCTGAATCGTCTCGATCGCATTCGCCAGATTCTGGCGCGCTGCCTCCGTTTCCCTGTTGGCTTCTGCCAGACGGGCGTTCGACGCATTCAGCAGGTCGAGCGCATGGCCAAGCTCGCGCGTGCGTTCGCGCACCTGATCTTCCAGCAGCACCGCGCGTTGGAACTGCGCATAGGCGGCGCCCCGGTCGTCGGTGATCTGTTCCACCTGCCGCATCAGCACTTCTGCGATGCGCATCAGCTTTTCCACCTTGCGGGCCGAACTGTCGGTGGGATTGACCAGACCTTCGGCCACCATGGCCCGCCCTTCATTCATCCGCATCGCCCTCCGGCCGGTAGAAGGCGACACCGGTCATCGTCTGATTGACGTGCATGGCGTTCATCTGTTCGCCATAGGTGGAAAAGCCGATGACACGATGACGACGCAACAGGGTGCTGATCTGGCCCGTCATCTGTTTCTGCTCCGCCTCCATCCGCCGCAGGATGCAGTCGCAGGCGAGGATCGCCTCGGGCGGGGTCGGATGGGCCAGCGCGCCCAGTTCCGCCTCAAGATGACGGACCATGTTCATCGGTTCCGCCAGTGTCAGGACCAATCCTTCGTCAATCGCGGAAAAGAAAACCAGATCGCCGTTCTCTGCCACCTGCTGGATGGCGCGGACATGGTGCTTGCCGCCCAGCCGCACGGCGACAGGATGTGCGGCAAAGGTGAACGTGGTCAGTTGTTCGGGGTCCTTGCCCACGAGGCGTGCGAATTCGCGCGCGGCAGGTTCGGCGTTGATCTGGCTTACGGTCCGGTTCCGGGGATCGGCTTCCGTCACCACCATGCGGCGTTCGGTCGGCACCAGATGATCCAGACTGAACACCTTGATCGGGCAGCGCGTGCGCACAAAGGCCAGCACGGCCGCGTTTCGCATCTTTTGCCCGCCCGCCAGCACATGCGTGGCCTTGAACCTTGTGCCGT
This sequence comes from Paracoccaceae bacterium, assembly GCA_051646105.1. GTDB lineage: Bacteria > Pseudomonadota > Alphaproteobacteria > Rhodobacterales > Rhodobacteraceae > JBOFCO01. Next base: position 8,521 of record JBOFCO010000019.1, on the reverse strand, counting down.
CGCCTGCCGAACCGCCGAACAGCGGCACCGGTCCAAGGCCCGATGCCAGCGCGGCGGTCAGTTCGTCCTCTTTCACGCTCAGCCCGTCGACCAGCAGGAACACGAATTCCGACGGCCAGTCCGGCCTGCGCAGCGCCAATGCGGAACGCGACCGGATCAATTGCCCGACCAGCGACATGGGGTCGAGCGTGGTCAGATCGGGCAGGACGATGGTTTCAACGGCGAAATCGCGGGCAGGAAGCCCGACCGCCACGATGGTTTCGTGATCGTAGCCGTCGCGCGATATTTCCCCCGCTGTGGTGCAGCCGATCACGGGCACACCGACAAAGACCTGTGGCAGGCGTGCGGTCAGCGCATCAAGATCGGCAGAATTCGATACGAACAGGATCACCATGGCGAAGCGGGTGTCGCCCAGCCCCTCTGCAAGACGGGCCAACGGATCGGGATCGCTGGCCGCGACTTCAGCCGTGACCAGAAGGGGCATGGCCGATGCCGCGGCATCGGCCCCGGCTTTTGCGTTGCCCCCTGGTGTGGCACCTGCCATCCATTCCTCCCTTGCCGTGGTGTTGCACGGCCGATGAACAGGGGTAGGTCGCTAGTTCCCGCTTGGCAAGCGGTTCGAGAACCGCGCCTCTTGCACCATCAGAACCGCCTGCGTGCGGCTTTGCACCCCGAGCTTGCGCATGATCGCGGTGACATGCGCCTTGACGGTGGTCTCGGCGATGGACAGTTCATAGGCGATCTGCTTGTTCATCTTGCCCGCGCAGATCAGGTGCAGGATGTTTTCCTGCTGGCGTGTCAGCAGCGTCAGCCGCGCTGCGGCGGTCGCCGGGTCATAGCGCGACGACTCCGGCCGCGACGGATCGGGGCTGTCGGGTGTGGCGCAGTCGACCGGCACAAAGGGCTGACCCGCCCGGATCGCGTCAAAAGCTTCACGGAACACTTCACGGGCGGAATGTTTGGGGACGAAGCCCGCAGCACCTGCTTGCATCGCAGCGCGCACAACGCGCGGGTCGGCCATCGAGGATACGACGACGATCGGCCTGCCGCCCACGACCGCCGAAAGCCGGGTCAGGCCTTCAAGCCCGTTTACGTCAGGCAGGTTCAGGTCAAGAACGATCACATCCGGCCTTGGCCCGGTGGCAAGCCTGCTCAGCGCGGTTTCCAGCCGTTCCGACATGTCGATGGTGGTGATCCCGACAACGGCGCGCAGCGTCATCGCCAGGGCATCACAGAACAGCGGATGATCATCGATGATAAGGGCCGACCGCAGGTCCGCCGGTGTGGCGGCAGTAGATGGCGGAACGGAATGTGTAGCCAGCATCTGCCTTTGCCTCTTTATCGCCGTTTCCGGCAGAGTAATCGCCTGCACCCCAGAAGTGTATAGACCTTTAGTCCATGCTGTGTTTCGAATTCGTAATCGGTGTTTGCCGCGCCACCAAGGTCGAATAGCGGGAAAGCGCTGCGCTGGAGTATCGCCAAAAACGCGTGCCGGGGCACTCTTTTCGGATCAACGGAAAGAAAAAGTGGCCGGCATAAGACTTTGGTCACATAGCAGGTCGCCACTCCGCGCCCTAATCTGCCAGAACGAGAGGACGCCATGAAGCTTACCGATCACCGCGACATCAAGGCTTCACCGGAAACGGTGTGGGCCGCCATCCTTGATCCCGAGATGCTGAAGGCCTGCGTGCCGGGCTGCGAATCCATGACCGGAACGCCGGAAACCGGGTTTGAGGCCGTGGTTGTGCAGAAGGTGGGGCCGGTCTCTGCCCGGTTCACGGGCGCGGTCAAGCTTTCCGACATGGTTGCGGGGCGCAGTCTGAAAATCAGCGGCGAAGGCAAGGGCGGCCCGGCAGGATTTGCCAAGGGCGGGGCCAATGTCTCGCTGGAACCTATCGCCGACGGCACACGCCTGACCTATGAGGTCGAGGCCAATGTCGGGGGAAAACTGGCCCAGTTGGGCAGCCGCATCATCGACGGTTTTGCGAAAAAGATGGCGGACCAGTTCTTTGAACGTTTCAAGGTTGCAATCGAGGGGCCTGCCGAACCCGAAACGGCTGTCGCTGCCGAAGAAGGCGAAAAGAAGAAGGGCTGGTTCAAGCGACTGCTCGGCTGAACCGCTGACATATACCCAGGGAGGACGGTATGACCAAGGTAACGATGACGGTGAACGGACGACAGATGTCGGCCGACACCGAGGGGCGCACGCTTCTGGTGGACTATCTGCGCGAGGGGCTCGGGCTGACCGGCACCCATGTCGGCTGCGATACGTCGCAATGCGGGGCATGTGTGGTGCATCTGAACGGCAAGCCGGTGAAAAGCTGCACGGTGTTCGCGCAGGATGTGGCAGGCGCCGAGGTGACGACGATCGAGGGCATGGCGAATGCCGACGGGTCGCTTTCCACCATCCAGCAGGCATTCCAGGATCACCATGGCCTGCAGTGCGGTTTCTGCACGCCGGGGATGGTCATGGCATCCGCGGCACTGCTTGCGGTGAACCCGAAGCCCACCGAAATGGAAGTGCGCCACCATCTGGAAGGCAATATCTGCCGCTGCACGGGCTATCACAACATCGTCAAGGCGGTCCTGGCCGCGTCCGGTCAGGACGTTGGTGCGATCGCAGCCGAATAACAAACAAGTTTCAATCTGATACGCGCAATCGTTGATGCGCTATCAAGGGAGGATGACATGCCGAAAGACAGTGGCATCGGTGCCAGCAGCAAGCGGCGCGAAGACGTCCGGTTCCTGACCGGCAAGGGGCGGTATACCGCCGATATCGACCTTCGGGGGCAGGCTCATGTGGCCTTTGTGCGGTCGACCGCAGCGCACGGGCGGATTGTTTCGGTGCCCACCAAGGAAGCCGAGGGGATGCCCGGAGTCCTGTTGGTGCTGACGGGCGATGATTTCGCGGGCATGGGTGGCAACCCTGCTGGCTGGCATATTCCCAGCCGCGACGGTTCCGCAATGCGTGAACCCAAGCGCCCGGTTCTGGCCCATGGCAAGGTGCGCCATGTGGGCGACGCCTATGCCATGGTCGTGGCCGAAACCTATGAGCAGGCCAAGGACGCCGCCGAAGCGATTGCCGGTGCGACCGAGATCGAGGAACTGCCCGCCATTGTCGACATGAAGGCGGCGGCGGCCGACCCATCAAACCGCGTGCATGATGAAATCGACGGCAACCTTGCCTTTGACTGGGGCTGGATCGAGGACAACCGCGCCGCTGTGGACGAGGCGTTCAAGAACGCCCCGCATGTCACTGTTCTGGAACTGGAAAACAACCGTCTGGTCCCCAATGCGATGGAACCGCGCGCCTCCATCGGTGACTATGATCCGGGCACAGGCGATTACAAGCTTTACACCACCAGCCAGAACCCGCACCTGACCCGGCTGCTGATCGCGGCCTTTGTCATGGGCATTCCGGAAAACAAGCTGACCGTGATCGCGCCCGACGTTGGCGGCGGTTTCGGGTCGAAGATCTATCACTACGGCGAAGAGGCCGCCGTGCTGGAGGCGTCGAAGCGCCTGCGTCGTCCGGTGAAATGGGTGGCTGAGCGTTCGGAAAGCTTCCTGACCGATGCGCATGGCCGCGATCACTTGACCAAGATGGAACTGGCAACCGACAAGCAGGGTAATTTCCTTGCGATCCGCACGGAAACCTATGCGAACGTCGGTGCCTATCTGTCGAACTTCTCGACAGCCACGCCGACCTTCCTGCACGGCACGCTGATGGCTGGCCCGTACAAGACACCGCATGTCTATGTGAACGTGAAAGCGGTGTTCACCAATACCGCGCCGGTCGACGCCTATCGCGGTGCGGGCCGCCCGGAAGCGACCTTCCAGCTTGAACGGATCATCGACAAGGCTGCCGACGAGCTGGGCATCGATCCGTGGGAACTGCGGCGCAAGAACTTCATCCAGCCCAGCCAGTTCCCCTATACCACTCCGGTGGGGCTGGTTTACGACATCGGCAACTATGACGCCACATTGGACAAGGCGATTGCCATGTCCGACAAGGCCGGATTCGAGGCACGGGCAGCGGAAAGCGCCAAGCGCGGCAAACTGCGCGGGCTTGGTCTTTCGACCTGGATCGAAGCCTGCGGCATCGCGCCGTCGAACCTCGTCGGCGTTCTGGGATCGCGCGTTGGCCTTTACGACGCAGCGACCGTACGGGTGAATGCCACCGGCAATATCAGCGTGATGACCGGGGCGCACAGCCACGGCCAGGGTCATGAAACCGTCTTCGCGCAGATCGTTGCGGAAAAGCTGGGCGTGCCGGAAGCGAGCATCGAAATCGTACACGGCGATACGTCGAAAATTCCGTTCGGCATGGGCACCTACGGTTCGCGATCGCTTGCGGTCTGCGGTTCGGCGATGGTCAAGGCAACGGACAAGATCATCGCCAAGGGCAAGAAGATCGCTGCGCATATGCTGGAAGCTTCCGAAAACGACATCGTTTTCGAAAACGGTGCGTTCAGCGTGACAGGGACCGACAAGAAGAAGACCTTCGGTGAAATCGCGTTTTCAGCCTATGTCCCGCACAACTATCCGCTGGACGTGCTGGAACCGGGGCTGGAGGAAACGGCGTTCTACGATCCGGCCAACTTCACCTATCCCGCAGGCGCCTATGTCTGCGAGGTCGAGGTGGATGCCGAAACCGGCAAGGTCGATGTTCTGGCCTTCACCGCCGCTGACGACTTCGGCAATGTGATGAACCCGATGATCGTCGAGGGGCAGGTACATGGCGGCGTCGGTCAGGGCATCGGCCAGGCCCTGCTGGAAGTGGCCCGCTATGATGAAAACGGGCAACTGCTGACCGGCAGCTACATGGACTATGCCATGCCGCGCGCCGAGGATGTACCTTTCTACAAGGTCGACCATTCCTGCGCCACCGCCTGCACCCACAATCCGCTGGGGGTAAAGGGCTGCGGCGAGGCCGGGGCAATCGGTTCGCCGCCTGCGCTGGTCAATGCCGTGATCGATGCCCTGCATCGCGGCGGCCACAAGCACGTGACCCATATCGACATGCCGCTCAGCCCGTCGCGGGTCTGGGCAGCGATCCAGGGCTGAGGGAGGACGGACCATGTATTCATTCGATCTGGTAAAGCCCGGCAGCGTGGCAGAGGCGGCAAAGGCGCTGTCATCCGATGGCGCGCAGGCGCTGGGCGGTGGGCAGACGCTGATCCCGTCGCTGAAGGCGCGTCTGGGGCAGCCTACGGTGCTGGTCAGCCTGAACGGCATCAAGGAAATGCAGGGCGTTTCCGCCGCAGGCGGGGTTCTGACCATCGGTGGCGGCACGCCGCATGCGGTGGTGGCAAAGGAAGCCAAGGCGCACTATCCGGCGCTGGCGCATCTGGCCTCGATGATCGGCGATCCTTCCGTGCGGTCGCGCGGCACGATCGGCGGCAGCCTGGCCAACAACGACCCGTCGGCCTGCTATCCTTCGGCAGCGCTGGCATCGGGCGCGACCATCGTGACCAACCGTCGCGAAATCGCGGCCGATGACTTCTTCGTCGGCATGTTCGCCACGGCGCTGGACGAGGGGGAAATCATCACGGCGGTGAAATTCCCGATCCCGGAAAAGGCCAGCTATCAGAAGTTCGTCCAGCCGGCATCGCGCTTCTCGCTGGTGGGGGTATTCCTGGCGAAATATGCGTCTGGTGTGCGCGTTGCCGTCACTGGCGCGTCGAACGATGGCGTGTTCCGCTGGAAAGAGGCCGAAGCCGCACTGTCGCGGTCATTCAGCCCGGACGCGGTTGCAGGGCTGACTGCTTCCGCCGACGACCTGATTGCCGATCTGCATGGAACGGCGGCTTACCGCGCCAATCTGATCAAGGTGCTGACCAAACGCGCCGCTGCCGCCGTCTGAGGAAAGGGGATTCTTCAGACGAAAGGACGCCAGCGCAGACCCGCCCGGTTCGCCGGGCGGGTTTTCTTTTGGGTTTGCTTCGATCATGGCTTGCGCAAATCACAGGCCCGCCAGCGACCTATTGGCGAAGTGGCCGATTTTCATGCTGTGACATCCCCGCGTCGGGCACAGCATGGTTGACAGGTCGCCCGTCGCGGTCGCAGGCTTGACCCATCGACCGGTGCGCGGGTCGCAGCCCCCCGTTCCGGCCCGCTGTCCCCAGGCTGCGACCGAGGGCCCCCAGATGACCAGAACATTTGCGATTTCATCGTGCTTTTTGTCCACCTGCGCATTTGCCGCGCTGTTGAGCCTGCCTGTCGCCGTTCCGGCCCAAGCGCAGGAATCGCCCGATCCGATCAAGCTGACCCTGCATGACTGGACGGGGCAGCTTATCACCACCCAGATCATGGGGGATGTGCTGAAGGCCGGCGGGTACAACGTCGAATATGTACAGGCCGACTATCTGGCCCAGTTCGCGGGTCTGGAAACCGGCGATCTGCATGTGGCGATGGAGATGTGGGAAACCACCGGGCGTGAGGCGATGGATGCCGCCACCGCCACCGGCAATGTCGAGGTGTTCGGCCCGACCGGCATGAAGGCCAAGGAGGAATGGTGGTATCCATCCTACATGAAGGAAAAATGCCCCGGCCTGCCGAACTGGGAGGCGCTGAAAGACCCCGCCTGCGCCGAAGCGTTCAGCACCGCGGAAACCGCGCCAAAGGGCCGTTATCTGGGTGGACCGGTGACCTGGGGCGGATTTGACGAGGAGCGCATCGCCGCACTCGACCTGCCTTTCGAGGTGATCCATGCCGGAACAGATGCGGCCTTGTTCGCAGAACTGGAAAGCGCCTATCAGCGGCAGGCACCAGTGATCCTGTGGATATATGCGCCGCATTGGGCCCCCGCCAAATATGAGGGCGAGTGGATCGAGTTTCCGGAATACACGCCGGAATGCTACGCGGATGCGGCCTGGGGATCGAACCCCGATGCGACGCATGACTGTGGCAAACCCTTCGGTGAAATCTGGAAGGTGGGCTGGGTCGGGGTCAAGGACAAATGGCCCGGCGCGCACAGGGCGATCACTGCCTTTACCATCGACAACGACACGATGGGCGCGCTGATTACCGAGGTCGACCTGAACGGCAAGACGGTCGAGGGTGTCGCCGCAGAATGGATGGCTGCGAACGAAGCCACATGGAAGGCCTGGCTGGGCCAATAGCCCGGTCAGAGCCTGATGCCATGATACCCGGCCAGTCCAGGGGAAAGACAGTGATGACGCCGGAAGCGGCTTCCGGCCGCGCGAACGTGCTGACCTGTGAGGGCGTGTGGAAGGTCTTTGGCCCGCGCGCGGCGCAGCATCTGGCGGATGCGGGCGGGGCGCTGCCACCGACGGTGGCGGCGCGGCATCATCTGGTGCCCGCCGTCCGTGATGTCAGCCTGTCGATCCGCACGGGCGAGATTTTTGTAATCATGGGCCTGTCCGGTTCGGGAAAATCCACCCTGCTGCGCTGCATGTCGCGGCTTGTGGAACCGACCGCCGGGCGTGTGCTGTTTCACGGATATGACCTGTTGTCGCTGCCAGAGCGCGAGATGACGGCAATCCGCAGGCATCGTATGGGGATGGTGTTTCAGAACTTTGCGCTGCTGCCACATATGACCGTGCGCCAGAACGTCGCCTTTCCGCTGGAGGTACAGGGCATGCGTCGGCAGGAGCGGGAGGCGCGCGTTGCCGGGATGATCGCGCTGGTCGGCCTTGCGGGACGGGAGGGCGCTTATCCCAGAGAGCTGTCAGGCGGCCAGCAGCAGCGCGTCGGCATCGCGCGCAGTCTGGCCGCAGAGCCTGAACTGTGGTTTCTGGACGAACCCTTTTCCGCACTCGATCCGCTGATCCGCCGCGAGATGCAGGATGAGTTGCTGAGGCTGCAGTCGGGCCTGCGCAAAAGCATCGTCTTTGTCACCCACGATTTCGATGAGGCACTGCGTCTGGCAGACCGCATGGCAATCATGAAGGACGGTGCCGTGGTGCAGATCGGCACGCCCGAGGAACTGGTCCTGTCGCCTGCCGATGATTATGTGCGCGAATTCACCCGTGGTGTGCCGCGCGCAAAGGTGGCGAAGGTGACGGCGATCATGTCCGCTGCTGCCGCCGGGCATCTGCCGCCGCAGTCGATCAGCGCACGCAGCAGCGTGGCCGATGCCGCGCCGCTGTTTCTGGGGGGCGAAGTGGTGCTGCGCGTAACCGATGACGATGGCGATACGATCGGGCTGCTGCACAAGACGGCGGTTGTCGACATGATGCTCGGGGGGCAGGGGTGACGGTGCAACCTGCCCGCGCCGCGTTGATCCCCGGTCCGGTGTTCTGGACCGTTGCTGTGGCGCTTCTGGCCGCAGCGGCGATTTCCGCGCCACCGCACGTGCCATGGGCCTTCGACTGGCCGAAAGCCTGGGGCATTCCCGCCGCGCGCTGGATCACCGACGCGACGAAGTGGTTGGTGAATGAGGCAAGCTTCGGTCTGTTCACCTTCAAGGAAGCGACACGCGCCATCGCGACGGCGGTCGAGGTGCCCTATCGGCTGGCAGAGGCGCTGCTGGTCAAGGGTTTTGCCGGGGCCGTGC
>JBOFCO010000195.1:0-2966 GCA_051646105.1 Paracoccaceae bacterium | reverse complement strand
TACATGCTGATCGCGGCGCTTCTTCTGTTCGCGCGGCTACTGCCTTTGAACACGGTTCCCCCGGACTGGCCCAGCCCCTCGCCACTGGACTGGCCGGGACCGGATCTGTTGCTGTGTCTGACCTGCGCCTGGATGCTGCGGCGGCCCGACTATGTGCCCGCCCTGCTGATCGTCGTGGTGTTTCTGGTCGAGGACATGTTCAGCCTGCGCCCGCCCGGCCTGTGGCCGGCCATCGTTGTCATCGGCACCGAATTTCTGCGCAGCCGCGAAGGGCAGTATCGCGACATGCCGCTGACGGTGGAATGGGCCGTGGTGGCGGGGGCGATGCTGGCCATGATGCTGGCAAACCACCTTGCGCTCGCAATCTTCCTTGTCCCGCAGCCAGCGACGGGCTTTTCGGTGGTGCAGATGTTGGCTACCATGGTGGCCTATCCGCTGGTGGCGCTGTTTTCGCGTCACGTGGCCGGCGTTCAACGGCCAAGTCCGGCGGAAATCGATGCCTGGGGGCAGCACAGATGAGACGCAGCCAAAGGGATTCAGAGGAAAGCGCCCGCAAGATCACGCGCCGCAGCTTGCTGCTGGGCGGGGCGCAGGCGGCCTTTGTCGCCGTTCTGGGCCTCAGGATGCGATACATGCAGGTCGATCAGGCCGATCAGTTCCGCCTGCTGGCCGAAGAAAACCGCATCAATATTCGTCTGCTGCCGCCTGCTCGTGGCCTGATCCTGGATCGCAACGGGGCATTGATCGCCGGGAACGAACAGAATTACCGTGTGGTCATCGTGCGCGAGGATGCAGGCGACGTAGAGGACGTGCTGGACCGGCTGTCCCGTTTGGTTCACATCCCGCCCGAGGACATCCAGAAGGCCCGCAAGGAAATCGACCGGCGCAGTCCGTTTGTCCCGATCATCGTTGCGGACAGGATGACCTGGGAAGATTTCAGCCGTGTCGCCGTCAACGCCCCTGCCCTGCCAGGCGTGACGCCCGAGGTCGGTCTGTCGCGCAGCTATCCTGCCGGCCCGGAATTTGCACATGTCGTGGGTTATGTCGGCCCGGTCAGCGAAGCCGACCTTGCCAAGCTGCCTGACCCCGACCCGCTGCTGCAAATTCCCGAATTCCAGATCGGCAAGATCGGGGTGGAGGCGAAACTTGATGTGGAAATGCGCGGAACGGCAGGCACCCGCCGGATCGAGGTAAACCACGTTGGCCGGGTCATGCGGGAACTGGAGCGGGAAGAAGGCAAGCCCGGTGCAGCCATCCAGTTGACACTGGACGAAGGTTTGCAGCGCTTTGCCCATGCTCGACTGGGGGATGAAAGCGCCGCCGCTGTGGTTATGGATGTGGCGACGGGCGATGTCCTTGCCATTGCATCTGCGCCCGCCTTTGATCCGAATGCCTTTGTGCGCGGTATTTCCAATGCCGAATACAGCTTATTGACCAACAACAATCACAGACCCCTGGCCAACAAGACCGTTCAGGGCACCTATCCCCCCGGATCGACCTTCAAGATCATCACGGCCTTAGCGGCGCTGGAGGCGGGCGTGATCACCGCCGACGACACGGTGTGGTGCCCAGGCTTCAAGAAACTGGGGAACCGGCGCTTTCACTGCTGGAAACGGGTCGGGCATGGCCATGTGTCGCTGCACGAAAGCCTGTCGTCGTCCTGTGATGTCTACTATTACGATGTTGCCGAGCGGGTCGGGATCGAAAAGATTTCCGAAATGGCGCGGCGGCTCGGCCTTGGCACAAAATTCGACCTGCCCATGTCGGCGGTCGCCGAAGGGCTGACCCCGAACAAGGCATGGAAGCAGCAGCGCTATAACGAAGGCTGGCTGGTTGGCGACACGCTGAACACCGGGATCGGGCAGGGTTATGTGCTGGCTTCGCCCCTGCAACTGGCTGTGATGACAGCACGGGTCGCAACCGGCATGGCGGTAACACCCCGCCTGCTGCATTCGGTCAACGGGGCAGAGGTGCCTCGCGCCAAGCCGGAACTGCTTGGCCTGAACGAAAACAACCTGCGCCATGTGCGCAAGGGGATGTTCAACGTGATGAACATCAAGAAGGGCACGGCCTTTAACAGCCGCATCGTGGTGGATACGATGCTGATGGCGGGAAAGACCGGCACCAGCCAGGTGCGCAACATCACCGCTGCAGAACGTGCACGCGGTGTTACCCGCAATGAAGACCTGCCCTGGGAACGGCGCGACCATGCGCTGTTCGTCTGCTATGCCCCCGCTGATGCCCCGCGTATCGCGGTTTCGGTGGTTGTGGAACATGGCGGTGGCGGTTCGACCGCTGCGGCCCCCATCGCGCGCGACATCGCGCTGCGCTATCTTTACGGGGGTTTCCCGCCGCTGGACGCCTATCCGGAAAGTCAGCGCACCCGGATGGAAACCGAACTTCGTGAACTGCACGACCGCCTGCCTGTTCTGCCCACGCGTGAGAAGACGCGGGCATGAGCTATCTTGAACACAACCTCAAAACCGTTCCGACCGGCATCCGCAAGGTTCTGTACGTCAACTGGCCGCTGGTGCTGCTGTTGATCGCCGTTGCCTCGTCGGGCTTTCTGATGCTGTATTCCGTGGCAGGAGGGTCGCTTGATCGCTGGGCAGAGCCACAGATAAAGCGCTTTGCCATGGGCATGACCGCGATGTTCATCATTGCCTTTGTGCCGATCTGGTTCTGGCGCAACATGGCGGCACTGGCCTATCTGGTATCGCTGTCGCTTCTTTTGATTGTCGAATTCTTTGGCCATGTCGGCATGGGCGCGCAGCGCTGGATCAACCTTGGCTTCATGATGCTGCAACCGTCAGAGCTGATGAAAATTTCGCTCGTGATGCTGCTGGCGGCCTATTACGACTGGCTCGACATCCGCAAGACGTCGCGGCCGCTGTGGGTGCTGCTGCCGGTTCTATTCATCCTGATCCCGACCGGACTTGTCCTGACGCAGCCCGATCTGGGCACGG
>JBOFCO010000129.1:0-23288 GCA_051646105.1 Paracoccaceae bacterium | reverse complement strand
GAAGGACGAGGGCGGCGCCAGGGGCATCTTCGACGGCGTGATGATGATGCACGGCATCCTGCGCAAGATCGAACGCGCGGGCATGGATCCGAAAACGCTCAAGGGCGGCAAGCCCATTGTCGCCGCCCTGCCTGGCACCGCGCTGGGCATCGGGCTGGAACTGCCACTGTCCTGCCACCGGATCATCGCCGCCGATAACCCGAAGGCCAAGATCGGCCTGCCTGAAATCATGGTCGGCATTTTCCCCGGTGCGGGCGGCACCACGCGGCTGGTGCGCAAACTGGGCGCAATGATGGCTGCCCCCTTCCTGCTTGAAGGCAAGCTGTCGGACCCGAAAGCCGCCAAGGCGACCGGGATCATTGATGAGGTTGTGGCACCCGATCAGCTTCTGCCGCGGGCGAAGGAATGGGTGCTGGCCGCGACGCCCGCCGAACTGGTCAAGCCCTGGGATGACAAGGGCTACAAGATGCCCGGCGGCACGCCCTATCACCCAGCGGGGTTCATGACCTTTGTCGGTGCATCGGCGATGGTCCACGGCAAGACGATGGGGGTTTATCCCGCCGCCAAGGCGCTGCTGGCCGCTGTCTATGAGGGCGCGCTGGTGCCCTTCGATACCGCGCTGCGGATCGAGGCGCGGCATTTCACATCCGTTCTGGTGAACCCCTCCTCCTCTGCGATGATCCGCAGCCTGTTCATCAACAAGGAGGCGCTGGAAAAAGGCGCAAACCGGCCCGCCGAAGCCGACCAGTCGGTGAAGAAGCTGGGCGTGATCGGCGCGGGCATGATGGGCGCGGGTATCGCCTATGTCGCGGCCAATGCCGGGACTTCCGTGGTGCTGATCGACAGCACGCAAGAAGCGGCCGATCGCGGCAAGGCGCACTCCGAAGGGCTGCTCGACAAGGGCATGAAGCGCGGCAAGGTCACGGTCGAGAAGAAGGCTGAAGTTCTGGCCCGCATCACCGCAACCACCGACTATGCGGCGCTTTCGGGCTGCGATCTGGTGGTGGAAGCGGTGTTCGAAGACCCGAAGGTAAAGGCCGAGGTTACGGCAAAGGTCGAAGCAGCCACCGGGCCGGATTGCATCTATGCCACGAACACATCGACGCTGCCGATCAGTGGTCTGGCGAAAGCCAGCGCTCGCGCAGCGCAATTCATCGGCATCCATTTCTTTTCCCCGGTCGACAAGATGAACCTGGTGGAGATCATCCGGGGCAAGGAAACCGGCCCCCGCGCCGTGGCCAAGGCGCTGGATTTCGTGCGGCAGATCAGGAAGACGCCTATCGTCGTCAACGATGCGCGGTTTTTCTATGCCAACCGCTGCATCATTCCCTACATCAACGAAGGCGTCCGCATGGTGGCAGAGGGCGTTTCCCCCGCGCTGGTGGAAAATGCCGCGAAGCTGGTCGGAATGCCGCTGGGGCCGCTGCAACTGGTCGATGAAACCTCGATCGATCTGGGGGTGAAGATCGCCAGGGCCACGAAAGCGGCCATGGGCGATGCCTATCCAGATGGCGCTGTCGATGCCGTGATCTTCGCGCTGGCCGACGCCGGACGCATGGGCAAGAAGGCCAATGCAGGTTTCTATGCCTATGACGACAAGGGCAACCGGCTGGGCCTGTGGGACGGTCTGGAACAGCGCTGGCCGGAAGCTGAGGCGCAGCCGAACCTGACGACCGTGCAGCATCGCCTGCTGTTCGCGCAGGTGCTGGAGGCGGTGCGGGCGCTGGAGGAAGGCGTGCTGACCGATATCCGCGAAGGCGATGTGGGTGCAATCCTCGGTTGGGGGTTTGCGCCCTGGTCTGGCGGACCGTTTTCCTGGCTGGACATCATCGGGGCGGCAAGGGCGGTAGAGATTTGCGACACTCTGCAGACGGCGCATGGCCCCCGCTTCGCCGCGCCACAGTTGCTGCGCGACATGGCGGCAAAGGGCGACAGCTTCTATGGGCGGTTCGGCGCGGGCGCGAAGGCGGCTTGAGGGAGTGAGGGGTCAGACCGGATTGTCTGTCGGGGGCTCGATCAGTGATGTGGACCCCGACCTGTCCGGCGGGGCCCGTCCAGTTGGATTTTAAGGACGTATGCCCCCTGACCCGCCCGTGGGAACCACGGGCAGCGCCCACCCGCCCCCACGGCGGGCGCTTTGCGCCCACCACGGGCGAGCACTGCCCTTAGCTCTGGCGAAAGACGGTTCGCGAATTGCTACACAGACACTTGGGTCACGCATCAAACCCGTACCCGAACCGCGCGATGTCGGCTTCGGCCATACGGGCCAGCGCTTCGGCAGTATCCGGGGTATAAAAGCTCCGCCAGTCTTTGGCACGGCCCGAGGCATTGGTGCGTGGCAAAGGCGACAGGCTGAACCCCAGATGTGCCCAGAACGGCGCAAGATCGGCGTCGAGGTTTTCCAGCCGCGCGTAAAGGGTCGCCCGATCCCGCCCCGCGCTGTCGCGGCAATAGCTGTCATAGGGGTTGGCGGCGATGCTGGCGGCGGTGTCGGGGTGCAGCACGAAACCGGTGAAATCCACCGTTTTCGCCAGAGCCACGGCGGGATGGGCAAACCGCTGGCCGCGCAGCCAGTGATAATAGCTGACCATCCGGTCCCACGGGTTGCGCACCAGCGTCACGACAAAGGCGGTATCGATGATTTCCGACGGCACCAGTCCCTCGACATCCGCCAACTTGCTGTGCTTCCAGACGCGGCCCCGTGCGGGTTTCCCCTTCCAGCGACCGGCGCGGGCACGGGCCTTGGGCGTATCGCCGATCAGGATGTCGTCCTTCATCGCGCGGGCTTCCAGCGCAAGCGCAAGCGATGTGCCCCCGGTTTTCGGGATATGGACAAAGATGTAGCGGCGGCCGACAGAGATGATCATGCCGCAAGGCTAAGGCTTTGCACTGCCATGGCAAGGACCCGCCGCAGAAAATACCACCGGCAATTGTCGTGCGACCCCGGCTGAGGTAACCTTGCAGCCGAGAGGCAAAGAGCAGGCCCCGCCGCCATGACGGCACTAAGCGAATTCATCCGGCTTGAATGCACCGGCCTGTGGCGTGATGCCCCGGATGCGCAGCGGCGTGAGGTCGTGGTGGCGCTGGGGGATGCAACACTGGTGATTACCGATCCGCGCGCCAATCTGGCGCTGGCGCACTGGTCGCTTCCCGCCGTCGTGCGACGCAATCCGGGCAAGGTGCCCGCGCTGTTCGGCCCTGCTGCCGACGATCCCGAAGAGCTTGAGATCGACGATGCAGAGATGATCCGCGCCATCGGCCGCGTGAGGGCCGCGCTCGATGCACGATTGCCGCGCCCCGGCCGGCTTCGCCGGATTGTCGGGTTGACGCTTACGGCCGGGCTGGCGGCGCTGGCGGTGTTCTGGCTGCCGGATGCGATGATCCGGCACACCGCACGGGTCGCCCCCCCTGCCCTTCGCGCAGAGGTCGGCGAACTGGTGATGGCCGATGTGACACGGGTGACGGGCCAGCCCTGCAATTCGCCGCTAGGCCAGCAGGCACTGGACATGCTTCAGTCCAGGCTGTTCGGCACCCGTCCCGGACGAATTCTAATCGTCCCCGAAGGGCTGGAAACCAGTGCCCATTTGCCGGGTGACATCATCCTTCTGTCGCGCGATCTGGTCGAAGGCTATGAAACCCCGGAAGTCGCCGCCGGGCATGTGCTGGCTGAACAACAACGCGCGGCAGATGCCGACCCGCTGGTCGAGGTGCTGGAACGCGCCGGCATCGGCGCGACGCTGCGGCTGCTGACCAAGGGCAGCCTTACGCCCGAATCCGTGCATGGCCAGGCAGAACGGATCGTGACGGATCACCCTGCGTCAGTGGCCGACAGCGCGTTGCTGGCCCGCTTTCGTGCCGCAGGGATCAGCGCCGCGTCCTATGCCCGTGCCATCGACCCGACCGGCGAACAGGTTCTTCCGCTGATCGAGACCGACACGCTGGACGGCGCACCGGCACAGCCGCTGATGACGGATGCCGAGTGGCTGAACCTTCAGTCGATCTGCGAACCGGGTTAAGGTTTACCCCCGCAGGAAGGCATCACCAAACCCGCCGCGCCGGACCTTGGCGAGTGCCGAGGCTGCATTCGAAGGGTCGTCGAATGGCCCCGCAAGGATCACCTGCACCCGCCGCCCGCCCATCACGGTTTCATTGGCAAATGCTGGCAGGCCCAGCGCTGCGATGCGGGCCTGTGTCTTGCTGGCGTTGGAGGGGTCGGCGAAGGTGCCCACCTGAACGTACCGCCCTTTGCCCGTTGCCTTGACGGTCGCGGCCTTGCCGCCAGTCACCGGCAGGGGATGCACGACATAGGCACCCGGCCTGCTTTTCGGGGCGGTGCGCTCGGCAGGAACCGCGTCGTCCCAGACGCGCGACATCGCCGCGTCACCCACAGCGCTGCGCGGGCCGCGCATCGGATTCAGGCGGCCATCCTTCCACGCTGCGCGATAACCCGGCGGGATCGCGGGCGCGGCTTCCGGCGGCGGTGCGTTCAGGATACGATAGTCGCCGGGCGCATCGGCGGGCGGGGCACAGCGCAGCAACTGCCGCCCGTCGCTCAGCGCATAGCGTTGCAGGCGCGGCTTGTCGGCGGGGCAGGATACCGCACCGCCCCGCGTCGTACGCACGGTCAGTTGCCGCAGTTCGGGCGGCCCGCCGTCGGTTGTGGGCAGTGCCACGCGGATTTTCCGTGCGGCTGCGGGTTTCTTTGACACGGTCGCAGGCGCAACCCGCGCAGGTGCGCCGCCGCCCGTGGCCAGCGACATCTCATCCGCCCCGCCAATCACGGTAACATTCGAATTTGCGGACGCAGGCGCAGCGCCACCCGTCCCGCTCGGCTTGTAGCCGCAAAGCACCTTCTGGTCGCGGGTCACACGCGGCACCCAGTTCACCACCCCGCCAAAACCCGCGCGCACGAAAACGCAGCCACGGCTGTCAACATACTGGTTGGCCAGATAGCTGGCGGGGGGGACTTCGGCGGGGGCGGATATGTCATCCAGCGTCTGCGCCAGGGCAGAGCCGACAGAAAGTGCCTGTGAACCCATTCCCAGTAACGTTAGCAGCGCCACACAGCCTAAGGATTTCACACAAGTTGTGACGCGCATTGTCGGCCCCCCGATATCTGGGGCAAACATGGCCGGAATCGACGACAGAGTAAAGCGTCTGAACCGCCAAAAGCCGCCGGTGGCGCGTTACTTTGTTCCAAACATCCGGTCACCTGCATCGCCCAGACCAGGCACGATATAGCCGTGTTCGTTGAGGTGGCTGTCGACCGCCGCCGTCACGATGGGCACGTCGGGGTGCGCCTCTTTCATGCGGGCGATGCCTTCTGGGGCTGCCAGCAGACACATGAAGCGGATATTGGTCGCGCCGGAAGCTTTGAGCAGGTCGATGGCTGCGGCAGAGGAGTTGCCCGTGGCCAGCATTGGATCAAGCGCGATGGTCAGGCGGTTTTCCAGATCCTTCGGCACCTTGTAGTAATACTGCACGGGTTGCAGGGTCTTTTCATCCCGATACAGCCCGACAAAACCCACCCGTGCCGCCGGGATCAGTTCCAGTACGCCGTCCAGCAGCCCGTTCCCTGCCCGCAGGATGGAAATCAGCGCCAGCTTCTTGCCGTCGATGGCGGGGGCATCCATCGGACAAAGCGGCGTTTCGATGCGCTTGGTCGTCATTTCCATGTTGCGCGTGATCTCATAGGCCAACAACTGGCTGATTTCACGCAGAAGCTGCCGGAACGACGCGGTCGAGGTGTCCTTTTCCCGCATCAGGGTCAGCTTGTGCTGGACAAGCGGGTGCGTGACGACGGTCAGGTGCTCAAGCATCGGCGGGCTCCAGTCTTTTCAGGATGGCGGCTTTCGTTGCTTCGTCGCAGAAGGCGGCTCGGGCGGCAATACCGTTCAGGCGTCGAAACTGGCCTTCGTCCCAGTCGAAAGCGCCGGACAGCATGTCGTATTCCCGGCGCAGGCTGGTCTTGAACCATGGCGGATCGTCGGTCGAAACGGTGACAGAGACCCCACGCCGGTCAAGTTCCGCAATCGGATGTTTGCGGAATGACGGGTAAAGCCCCAGCGCGACATTGGAACCCGGGCAGCATTCCAGCACCGTGCCTGCCTCGGCGAGTTCATCGACCAGAGCCAGATCCTCGATGGCGCGCACGCCATGGCCAATGCGCTCGGGCCGCAGGTGGCCCAGCGCATCGCGGATCGACTGCGGCCCGCAAAGTTCCCCGGCATGGGCGGTCAGGCGCAGGCCCGCCTCCCTTCCCAAGTCGAAGGCATAGGCGAAATCCCTGGGGTGCGCCTGCGTTTCATCCCCGGAAAGGCCAAGCCCCACCAGAAAGTCACCGGCAGTTTCGGCGGCAGCAAACGCTGTGCGCCGGGACTGTTCGGGGCCAAGGTGGCGGATCACCGTGGCAATGCCACGCATGATGATGCCGTCGCGCGCTTCGGCCTGCGCGGCAGCTTCGCGGATCGCATGAAGGTGTTCCCGCCATGCCGCCAGATCGCCGCCACCGCAGAAATCCGGGCACAGGAAAATTTCCGTGTAAATCACGCCATTTGCTGCGCTTTCTTCCAGTACAGCGGTGGTCAGCCGCGCGAAATCCTGCGGGGTTTGCAGCACCGAACTGGCCGCCTGATAAGCCCGCAGGAAACCGGAAAACCCGTTGTAGCGATACTGCCCCGCGTCATCGAACAGCCCTGTCAGGTCGACGTGCTTTTCGCGCGCAAGCCCCCGGATGAATGCAGGCGGGGCTGCACCTTCCATATGCAGGTGCAGTTCAACTTTCGGTTGTCCCTGAGACTGGCGCTCAAACTGTCCGGGGCCGTCGTTCACAGGAAGCTTTTCCCTGGTCCTTGTGCAGGCACGCCAAGATGCGTGGCAATGCTGGCGGCCACATCGACAAAGGCCACCTGACCGACATCACGCGGGCCAAGCCCCCATCCCAGCACTGGCACCCTTTCGCGCGTGTGGTCCGTACCGCGCCACGTCGGATCGTTGCCGTGATCGGCGGTGAAAATCGCCAGATCGCCGGGGCCTAGCGCGGCAATGAACCGTCCCGCGCAGGCGTCGAACCATTCCAGAGCACGGGCATAGCCTGATACGTCGCGGCGATGGCCATACAGGCTGTCAAACTCGACAAAGTTGGCAAAGGTAAAGGAGCCTTCACCCGCTTCGCCGGAAAGTGCCATCAGATGTTCGAAAAGGTCAGCATCAGATTTACCCTTACGCAGGTCACCAATGCCACGCATCGAAAAGATGTCACCGATCTTGCCAACGGCATGCGTGTCGCGGTCTGCTGCCTGCACCCAGTCGAGCAGGGTGGGCGCGGGCGGGTCGATGGCATAGTCATGGCGGTTCGCGGTGCGCTTGAAATTGCCGGGACCGCCGGTGAACGGCCGGGCGATAACCCGTCCAACCTTCATCGCATGAAGATGCGGGGCGAGGTCCGCACAAAGCTTCAGCAGGCGGTCCAGCCCGAAATGCTCCTCGTGGCAGGCAATCTGAAAGACGCTGTCTGCAGAAGTGTAGCAGATTGGCCAGCCGGTGCGGATATGTTCGGCGCAGTGCTCCTCGATGATCGGCACACCGGAGGCATGGCAATTGCCAAGGATACCGTCGGTTCCCGCCAGCTTGCAGACAAGAGCCACCAGACCGGCCGGAAACGCGGGCACCGTGTCGGGGAAATAATGCCAATCCCAAGGCACCGGCACCCCGGCGAGTTCCCAATGGCCCGACGGCGTATCCTTGCCGCGCGACACTTCCGTTGCCGCACCCCACAGCCCGGTGGGCCTTGCCCCGAGGCCTGGTGCGTCAAGGCCCGAGGCAAGCCGGATCGCCGCGCCCAGGCCCAGCCCGTCCAGCACCGGCATCCGGAGCGGCCCGCTGCGGCCCTGTTCCGCCAGGCCCGCGGCGCAGGCATCGGCAATATGTCCGATGGTGTTTGCGCCCGTATCCGGCTGGCCTGCGTTGAAAAAGCGATCCGCGTCCGGTGCGCCGCCGATCCCGGCACTGTCCATCACGATCAGAAAGGCGCGCGTCATGTCAGCTTATCCTGTCCAGTATCAGCGGGCCGTCTTCTCCGGTTTCGGCGCCGATGGTATAGGCCGCCTGCACGGCGGCAATCGCACGCGCCGCATCGTCGTCCGTGCGGGCGTGGACAAGTGCCAGCGGCATGTCTGCGGCGGCTTCCTCGCCCAGACCCGCAATTTCGGACAGGCCGACAGAGGGGTTGATGCGGTCGCCGCCCTTCAGCCGCCCTCCGCCAAGACCGACCACAACATGACCCAGCGCCTCGGTGTCGATGGCCAGCACGGTGCCCTTGACCGGGGCTGGCACCTCGCGCACCACGGGTGCGGCAGGCAGGCGGTCGGGCCAGCGGTCGATGAAATCACCGGGCCCACCCAGCGCCGCAACCATTTCGCCGAAAATCTCTACCGCGCGACCGGATGTCATTGCCGCTTCGATCCGCCGCTCTCCCTCCGCCACATCCCGCGTGATCCCGGCAAGCACCAGTGCCTCTCCGCCCAATGCCACGGTCACATCCCAAAGGGCAGCATTGATCGACGTGCCCGTCAGGGTTTCCATCACCTCGATCACCTCAAGCGCATTGCCTGCGGCGGTGGCCAGTGGCTGGCTCATATCAGTGATCAGCGCGGTCGTCCTGCAGCCCGCGCCGTTCGCCGTATCCACAAGGGCCTGCGCCAGCGCCCGGGCATCCTCTTCTGACTTCATGAATGCTCCGGAACCGCATTTCACATCCAGAACCAGCCCCTGCAAGCCTGCGGCAAGCTTCTTCGACAGGATCGATGCCGTGATCAGATCAATGCTTTCCACGGTTCCCGTCACATCACGAATACCATATAGGCGCCGGTCGGCGGGGGCGACACTGTCGGTCGCGCCCACGATGGCGCAGCCCACATCCGCCACGATCTTCTGCAGCGCCTCGTCCGAAATGTCCCCGCGATAACCAGGGATCGATTCCAGCTTGTCCAATGTGCCACCGGTGTGGCCCAGACCGCGACCGGAAATCATCGGCACAAAGCAGCCGCATGCCGCAAGCGCCGGGGCCAGCAGCAGGGACACGCAATCACCGATGCCACCCGTCGAATGCTTGTCGATCACCGGCCCGGGCAGTTGCCATCGCAGCACCTTGCCGGAATCGCGCATCGCTTCGGTCAGGGCAATGCGTCCCGGTTTTCCGATGCCCTTCAACAGCACCGCCATGGCAAAGGCACCGGCCTGGGCATCCGTCACGTCGCCATTGGCAAGCCCCGCCGCGAACCACTGCAATTCCCGTGCATTCGGCGGTTTTCCGTCGCGGATACGGGCGATGATGGATCGGGCCTCCATGTCAGCCGCCCGCCAGTTCTGAGTTTGCCATATGGCCCCTGTCGAAACTGCCGGGAAGCAATCCGGCGATCGTGGTGCGCAACTCCTGCCCCGTGGTGGTGCAAAGCGTCACGGGAACATCGCCTGTGCCAAATTCGGCCAGTTTCTGACGGCACCCGCCGCAGGGCGGCACCGGGGTCGGGCTATCGGCAATCACCACGACCTCGGTCAGGCGAGTTTCCCCCGCCGCCACCATCGCCGCGATTGCGCCTGCCTCGGCACAGGTGCCTTCGGGATAGGCCACGTTTTCCACATTGCAGCCCACATAGGTTTTGCCTGATGCCGCGCGGATTGCCGCGCCGACCTTGAACCGGGAATAGGGGGCATAGGCATTTTCGCGGACCGCTGTCGCGGCTTGCAGCAGGTTCATCGGAGATTCCTTACCCTTGCCATGGGATCAGACTGCGCGCCTGCCGCCCAAGATGCAAGCGGGCTGCGCCACCGGAACGGCATCGTCGAAACCTGCGGTTTTCACCGGGGCGAAACTGGTTTAAGGGTGAACCAACCTGAGCGGGAGGGAATTCATGGAAGAGGCACGGCAGGACAGCGCGCGCCAGGCGGCACTGGATTACCATGAATTTCCGCGTCCCGGCAAACTGGAGATCCGTGCGACAAAGCCGCTGGCCAATGGCCGCGACCTGAGCCGCGCCTATTCACCCGGCGTCGCGGAAGCCTGTCTGGAAATCAAGGCCGACCCTGCCACCGCCAGCCGCTATACCGCGCGGGGCAACCTTGTCGCCGTAGTGTCCAACGGGACCGCAGTGCTGGGCCTGGGCAATATCGGGGCGCTGGCGTCAAAGCCGGTGATGGAGGGCAAGGCCGTCCTCTTCAAGAAGTTCGCCAATATCGACTGTTTCGACATCGAGTTGAACGAACCTGATCCTGTGAAGCTGGCAGATATTGTCTGTGCACTGGAACCCACTTTTGGCGCGATCAATCTGGAGGACATCAAGGCCCCGGACTGCTTCATCGTGGAAAAGCTGTGCCGCGAACGGATGAACATCCCCGTATTTCACGACGATCAGCACGGCACCGCCATCGTCGTGGGGGCGGCGGCGACCAATGCGCTGCATGTGGCGGGCAAGCGGTTCGAAGACATCAAGGTTGTGTCGACCGGCGGCGGCGCGGCGGGTATTGCCTGCCTGAACATGCTGCTGAAACTGGGGGTGCGGCGTGAAAACGTCTGGCTCTGCGACATTGCCGGGCTGGTTTATCAGGGCCGGGAAACCGAAATGACGCCGCAAAAGGCCGAATATTCCCAGAAGTCCGACCTGCGCAGTCTGGCTGATGTGATCGAAGGGGCCGATCTGTTCCTTGGCCTGTCCGGCCCCGGTGTGCTGAAACCCGAAATGGTGGCAAGGATGGCCCCTCGGCCGATTGTCTTTGCCCTTGCCAACCCGACACCCGAAATCCTGCCCGATCAGGTCCGCGCCATGGCCCCCGACGCGATCATCGCAACAGGCCGCAGCGATTTTCCCAATCAGGTCAACAATGTGCTGTGCTTTCCTTTCATCTTTCGTGGTGCGTTGGATGCGGGGGCGACAACGATCAACGACGAGATGGAGCTGGCCTGCATCGACGGGATTGCCGCGCTGGCCCGCGCGACGACAAGCGCCGAGGCAGCAGCGGCCTATCGTGGCGAGACCTTGTCCTTTGGGCCGGATTACCTGATCCCGAAGCCCTTCGATCCCCGCCTGATCGGCGTTGTGGCATCTGCCGTGGCCAGGGCCGCAATGGAAACCGGCGTCGCCACCCGCCCTATCACCGATCTTGATGCCTACCGCGAACGACTGAACGGATCGGTTTTCAAATCCGCATTGATGATGCGCCCGGTGTTCGAGGCGGCGCGACAGGTCACCCGCCGCATTGTCTTTGCCGAGGGCGAGGATGAACGCGTGCTGCGCGCAGCGAATGCCATGCTGGAAGAAACCACCGACAAGCCGATCCTGATCGGCCGCCCGGATGTGATTGCCACCCGCTGCGAACGTGCGGGCCTGCCGATCCGGCCTGATCGCGATTTTGAAATCGTGAACCCGGAAAATGACCATCGGTATCGCGACTACTGGGGCAGCTATCACGAACTGATGGAACGTCAGGGGGTAACACCCGACATCGCCCGGGCGGTGTTGCGGACCAATTCCACGGCGATTGCCGCCATAGCTGTGCATCGCGGCGATGCCGACAGCATGATCTGCGGCACATTCGGACAGTATCTGTGGCACCTGAAATATGTGCGCGAGATCCTTGCGCGCGGCGGGCTGCGCCCGCAGGGCGCGTTGTCGCTTATGATCCTTGAGGACGGTCCGCTTTTCATTGCCGATACCCATGTGAATGCTGTGCCGACGCCCGAACAGATCGCGCTGACCGTGCAGGGTGCCGTGCGCCATGCGAAACGCTTCGGTGTGCTTCCCAAGGTCGCCTTGTGCAGCCATTCCAATTTCGGGGATCTTGACAGCGACAGCGGCCGACGGATGCGCGCGGCCATGGATCTGCTGGTGGCGCGGGGCGCTGATTTCGATTTCGAAGGCGAAATGAGCGTGGATGCCGCGCTGGACGCCGACCTGCGTCAGCGCATTTTTCCAAATGCCCGGATGCAGGGTGCGGCGAACATCCTTGTATTTCCTTTTACCGATGCCGCAGGAACGGCGCGCAATGTCCTGAAACACCGCGCCGGTGGGCTGGAGGTCGGGCCGATCCTGCTGGGCATGGGCAACAAGGCGCATATTGTCACGCCGTCCATTACTGCACGCGGCTTGTTGAACATGTCCGCCGTCGCAGGCACGCCCGTGGCGCATTATGGCTAGGTGGCTTGCGCTGGTGCTTGCGCTGCTTGCAGGCACGGTCAGGGCCGATACCGTTGTATTCATCGAAGGGCTGGGCGGCGGTCCCCGTGCCTTTGCCGAAGTGACGGCGAAGCTGCACGGGACAACGCCCCTGTTCTTTCACCCCCGCCCGCAACGGATGCCGGGCGATGAGGACGGCGTTCGAACGCCCGCCGAAGCAGCCCGAGACCTGCATACACGCCTGCAACGTGGCGGGCTGAAACCGCCGTTCCTGCTGGTCGGCCATTCTCTGGGCGGGGCGCAGGCCATGGCCTTTGCCCGCGAATTCGGGGACGAAGTTTCAGGGGTGCTGCTGCTTGACCCCCGGCTGCCGGGTTATACGCCTGAATGCCGGGCGGCGCGGCAAAACTTCTGCGATTTCAGCAGGGAAGGGCTGGCGAAACGGTCCCCTCAGCAGCGCCGGGAGTATCTCGGCCTTGCCGCCGATGCCGAACGGCTGCGCGATGCAGCCTTTCTGGGCGATATTCCCCTGATCGTGATGGGCGCGGCAAAACCCGCGCCGGGCCTGCCCGCCGACTGGCAGGCATTCTGGCTGGATCACCTGCAACGCTTCACGGCAACTGCGCCGCAGGGCCGTTTTATAGCCGTGCCGGACTCCGGTCACATGATCCAGAAACAGGTTCCAGACCGCGTTGCCGAGGAAATCTGGAACATGCTGGACCTGCCTGCGAAGTCGGAAAATTAGCAGAATTAGCAAGATGTGATCCGAATATTTGCAAAATATTCCGGCGCAGCGGCCCGGTGTTTTCGGTAACAATGTTGCGCAATCCTGTCACAGTCGCGTAAGCATCCTCAGGCTTTGGAGGAGGCAGACCATGACTTACAGGGAAGTCTATTCGTCCTGGCAATCCGATCCTCAAGGGTTCTGGATGCAGGCGGCCAGCGGCATCGACTGGATCAAACCGCCGTCAAAGGCGCTGGATGACAGCCGTGCGCCACTTTACGAATGGTTTCCCGACGGCATGGTCAACACCTGCTGGAACGCCGTCGACCGGCATGTACAGGCCGGCCGCGGCAACCAGCTTGCCATCATCCATGACAGCCCTATTACCCATTCCAGCCGCGGCATCACCTATGCCGAGCTGCAAAAGCGCGTCGCCAGTCTGGCCGGGGCGCTGCGGGCCAAAGGTGTGCAGAAAGGTGACCGCGTCATCATCTACATGCCGATGATCCCTGAATCGCTGGAAGCGATGCTGGCCTGTGCCCGTCTGGGCGCCATTCATTCGGTCGTCTTCGGCGGCTTTGCGGCAAACGAACTTGCGGTGCGCATCGACGACTGCAAGCCCAAGGCGATCATCGCCGCCTCATGCGGGCTGGAACCGGGGCGCGTGGTCCATTACAAGCCGCTGCTCGACAAGGCCATCGACATGGCCAGTCACAAACCGGATTTCTGCGTGGTTTTCCAGCGCGAGCAGGAAGTAGCCAAGCTGATCGAAGGACGTGATTTTGCCTGGCACACATTCCAGTATGGCGTTGAACCTGCGGAATGCGTGCCGGTCGAAGGGAACCATCCGGCCTATATCCTGTACACTTCCGGCACCACCGGTGCGCCCAAGGGCGTCGTGCGTCCGACAGGGGGTCATCTGGTTGCGCTGAACTGGACCATGTCGGCAATCTACAACGTCAAGGCGGGGGATGTGTTCTGGGCGGCATCAGATGTCGGCTGGGTCGTGGGTCACAGCTATATCTGCTATGGCCCGCTGATCGCGGGAGCAACAACCGTGGTGTTCGAGGGCAAGCCTGTCGGCACGCCCGACGCGGGCACCTTCTGGCGCGTGATCCAGAACCACAAGGTACGCGTGCTGTTCACCGCACCCACCGCGCTGCGCGCGATCAAGCGTGAAGACCCGCAAGGCGAAATGGTAGGCGACTATAACATTCGTTCACTCAAGGCGCTGTATCTGGCAGGGGAACGTGCCGATCCCGACACGATCAAATGGGCACAGCGCGCACTGAATGTGCCGGTCATCGACCACTGGTGGCAGACCGAAACGGGGTGGGCCATCGCCGCCAATCCGCTGGGGATAGAGGAGTTGCCGGTCAAGATCGGCTCCCCCTCGGTTCCGATGCCCGGCTATGACGTGCAGGTGCTGGACGAGGGCGGACATCCGGTCGCCCCCGGAACCCTGGGTGCCATCGCAGTCAGACTGCCGCTGCCCCCCGGCACCCTGCCGACGCTGTGGAACGCCGATGACCGCTTCCGCAAAAGCTATCTGACCCAGTTCCCCGGTTATTACGAAACCGGCGATGCGGGCATGATCGACGAGGATGGCTATCTGTACATCATGGCGCGCACAGACGATGTCATCAACGTCGCGGGTCACCGCCTTTCGACCGGCGCGATGGAGGAGGTTCTGGCAGGCCATGTCGACGTGGCGGAATGCGCCGTCATCGGCATCGCGGACGAGCTGAAAGGGCAGCAGGCCCTTGGCCTGATCTGTCTGAACAAGGGCTGCAATCGCGACGGAACTGAAATCGCGCAGGAATGCGTCAAGCTGGTGCGCGACCAGATTGGCCCGGTGGCGGCTTTCAAGCTGGTCACTGTGGTTGACAGGTTGCCGAAAACCCGCTCGGGGAAAATCCTGCGTGCCACCATGGTCAAGATCGCGGATGGCGAGGAATACAAGATGCCAGCGACGATCGATGACCCTGTAATCCTTGACGAAATCGCCGAATCTTTCAGAATGTTGGGCTTCCCTAAACGTTAGGGGGGCAAATCTGCCATTGTTTCCCCTGCACACCAACCTGTCCAAATGATGTGTTGGTGAACAGGGAATGCTGCTCTAATAGGTTGCAGTATGCGGCCTGACTCGCTCATCTACGAAGAAAATTCGCGCTCCCCCAGGGATCGGAGGGGTGTTTGAGCTTGCCTTCGGCGCTGTCTGACGGCGATACCCCCCGTGAAGCGAACCCGGTCGAGGTGGCGCTGCTGGGGCATGATCTTCGGGCAGCCATGTCGGATATTATCGGCGGGCTTCGATTGATCGACCAGTCACGGCTGGACGAAGCGACACGACTGCAACTTGGTCGTGTTCAGTCGGCAAGCGAAGTGCTTGCGCGCCTGCTGGAAGATGGCCTTGCGCAGATGGTGGGCGAAGCCGATCTGCCTGCCCGCGGGCCCAGCCATGTGCATCTTGTCCGCTTCATAGGCGAGCTTTCAAACCGCTGGCACGGTAGAGCACAGGAAAAGGGGCTGACTTTTACCGTAACCGCCGCCGACGACTTGCCAGCGGTGCTGACACTTGACCGCCTTGCACTGGAACGCATTCTGTCGAACGTGCTGTCAAACGCGATCAAATACACTGATGTCGGACAGGTCGAACTGGCCGTGCGGATGCGTGATGACGGCGCGCTGCTCTGGACAGTGCGGGACGAAGGGCCGGGGTTCAGCCCATCGGCGCTGGAACAGCTTTTCCAGTATCGAAGCCGCCCCGAAGATGCGCACAAGACCGGTCAGGGGCTTGGTCTTCATATCACCAAGGACATGGCCGACCGGCTGGGGGCCGAGATCAAGGTTCGCAATCTGCCTGGCACGGGTGCCGAAGTGACCTTTGCACTGCCGGCGGGTGCCTATGGTGTCAGGCAGGCGCTGGATCAATCCGTCGAACTGCCCGATCTGAGCGGCCTTCATGTGCTGCTGGCGGATGACAACGCGACCAATCAGGCAATCTTCGGCCATATGCTGACGGCATTGGGCGCGGATTTCACAGTGGCATCTGACGGGATCATCGCGCTGGAACGGCTTGGCGACAGCCGTTTCGATCTGGCGCTGATCGATATCGAGATGCCGCGCCTTTCCGGTATCGATGTTATTCGCGCGATGCGCGCCGGACCGGCAGAGATGGCGCGGCTGCCCGTGCTGGCCGTGACGGCATATGTGCTGCGCGCGAACCGCGAGGCGATCTATGCGGCGGGCGCCGACGGAATTCTGGCCAAACCGATCGGCGGGATCGACGCCTTTGGTCAGGCGATCACCGCTGTCATGACCAAATCCGAACTGTCGCCCACCGCCGCAGTGGACATGCCCGACAGCCCGCAACTGATCGACCGGGCGCGGCTGGATCATCTGCTGGAAATCGCGGGCCCGGAAGGAGCACGCGAATTGCTGCGGCGTCTGGCCGAAGATCTTGGCAGCGTCGAACGCGGTCTTGTCACGGGGCTCGCCGGTCCGGATTTCGTGCAGGTCCGCAGCCATACCCATGTACTGATCGCCTTGGCGGGGGCAGTCGGCTCTGACATGCTGCGCGCGCAGGCCGAGGCGATGAATGCCGCAGCGCATCGCCGGGATCATGCGGCTCTCAAGGCCATGGGTGCCGATTCGATGCGACAACTCGATCTGCTGATCCATCTGGTATCGGACGAGCTTTCTGCGCGTGGGGGGACAGGATGACAACTGCGCCCCTGCTGCTGATCGAGGATACCCCCACCCTTCAGATGGTGTATCAGACCGTGCTGCGGGGCGCGGGGCATGTCGTGCGCTGCGCCGGGACCGCGCAAGAAGGGCTGGCCCTGTTCCGCGCGCAGCCCGCAGGTGTCGTTCTGCTGGATCTTATGCTGCCCGATCGCGACGGGCTTGACCTGATGGCCGATCTGCTTGCCCTGCAGCCGCTGACAAGCGTCATCGTCATTACCGCCAATGGCTCGATCAACAAGGCGGTCGAAGCCATGCGCGCGGGGGCGCATGATTTTCTGGTGAAGCCGTTCGATGAACAGCGGCTGCTGAATGCGGTGCGCAACGGCCTTGCCGGTCAGGCAAGAGGACAGCCAGCGCCAACAGGCGACGGAACACGCGCGATAGCGCCCGTGCAAATTGGCGACTTCATCGGATCTTCACCCGCGATGACGCAGGTTTACAGCAAGATCGGTTCGGTCGCGCGATCGATGGCAACCGTTTTCATTACCGGCGAAAGCGGCACGGGCAAGGAACTGTGCGCGCAGGCGATCCACGATCAGTCACCCCGCGCCCGAGGGCCGTTCGTCGCACTGAACTGCGGTGCTATCCCGTCCGACCTGCTGGAGTCAGAGGTGTTCGGGCATCTGAAGGGGTCTTTCACCGGCGCAATCGGCGACAAGATCGGCGCGGCGGCGGCTGCGGACGGCGGTACGCTGTTTCTGGATGAAATCTGCGAAATGGACCTGAACCTGCAAACCAAGCTGTTGCGGTTTCTGCAAACCTCCACGATCCAGCCGGTCGGGGCCACCAAGCCGCGCAAGGTCAATGTCCGCATCGTCTGCGCCACCAATCGCGACCCGATGGCAGCCGTCCGGCGCGGGCAATTCCGCGAGGATCTGTATTATCGTCTGCATGTGGTACCGATCCACATGCCTCCGCTGCGCGAACGCGGCGAAGATGTGAACGAAATTGCCGAAACCGCGCTGCGCCGCTTTGCGCGCGAAGAAGGCAAGGATTTCTACGGCCTTGACCACCAGGTGACAGAGATGTTCCGACGTCTGTCGTGGCCCGGCAATGTACGACAATTGCTCAACATTCTACGTAATGTCGTGGTTCTGCATGAGGGACCGGTCGTGACCACCACCATGCTGCCGGTAGAAGTGCATACCGCCGAAACAGCGCCTGAAGAAACGGTCGCACCGGTCATTTCGTCCGAACGCCCCAGCGTTACACTGGATGGGCTGGTGGGCAAGACGCTGGCAGACATCGAGCGCATGGTGATTGAGGAAACCATCGCCCGTCATGGCGGATCGGTGCCGAAGGCGGCGCGGGTTCTGGATGTGTCGCCGTCAACGCTCTATCGCAAGATGGAAGGTTGGGCAAAAACCTGACCGGGCAGTCTTAGACGAATTGCTCGCGCGTCAGCCGTTCCTCCAGCCCGTGACCGGGATCAAACAGGATGCGGTGACGAACCGCAGGTTCGATCCCGATTTCCACCCATTGCACGTCGCGCACCGAATGTCGGCTGTCGGCATCGGCCATGACGGGTCGCTTTTCAGGCTCCAGCACGTCAAAGCGCACCAGCGCGTTCATCGGCAGGATTGCCCCCCGCCAGCGCCTCGGGCGAAAGGCGGCCATGGCGGTCAGGGCCAGCACCTCTGCCCCGATGGGCAGGATTGGGCCATGGGCAGAATAGTTATAGGCGGTCGATCCTGCTGGCGTCGCCACCAGCGCACCGTCGCAGACAAGCTCATCCAGCCTTTCACGCCCGTCGATGGACACGCGCAGCTTTGCGGCCTGCGGCCCGGCACGCAGCATTGCGACCTCGTTTATCGCAAGCGCTTCGTGCACCACGCCCTCGGCGTCGCCTGCCCGCATCCGAAGCGGGTTGATCACCGTTTCTTCGGCCGCGCGCAGACGGTCGGGAAGCCCGGCTTCCTCATATTCATTCATCAGGAATCCGATGGTGCCGCAGTTCATGCCATAGACAGGCAAGTCCAGCGCCTGTGTGCCGTGCAGCGTCTGCAACATGAAACCATCACCGCCCAGCGCGACGATCACCTCGGCCTTTTCGACCGGGGTATCACCATAGAGTGTGGTAAAGTGACGATAGGCATTTCGCGCCGCATCCGATCCGCTGGACAGAAAGGCAACCGCCTGATCCCGCATTCCCAAGACTGCTCTCCCATTGCCTGCGGCATAGTTCCAATGCCAGCGGCACAAAGACAAGCCCCGACGATGGTGTCGACTTCGACCGCGCCACTGCCCGCCCGAGTTCGTGGAAAAGTTTCCGATAGCGTCCCGCGTTTCGCCCGAAAGCCGAAAGGCGACGGATTCCGCCCTTCCTGCCCCGGTCTTTCCCCGTTAAATAGCCGCCAACGCCAATCTATGCGCGCGCCGGACGCGCCATGACAGGAGACGCCCCATGAACGCCCCGCAACGCGACGCCGGATTCTTCACCGAAAAGCTGGAAACCCGCGACCCGGAGATTTTCGGGTCGATCCGCAAGGAGCTTGGCCGCCAGCGGGACGAGATCGAGCTGATCGCGTCGGAAAACATCGTCTCTGCTGCCGTGCTGGAGGCGCAGGGTTCGATCATGACGAACAAATATGCCGAGGGCTATCCCGGCAAGCGGTATTACGGCGGCTGCCAGTATGTCGACATTGCCGAGACCGTGGCAATCGAACGCGCGAAGCAGTTGTTCAACTGCGGCTTTGCCAACGTGCAGCCCAATTCCGGCAGCCAGATGAACCAAGCGGTATTCCTGGCGCTGCTGCAACCCGGCGATACCTTCATGGGGCTTGATCTGAATTCGGGCGGGCACCTGACGCATGGTTCCCCGGTCAACATGTCGGGGAAATGGTTCAACGTGGTCAGCTATGGCGTGCGTCAGCAAGACCAGCGGCTGGATATGGAAGACGTGCGCAGCCGCGCGCTGGAACATAAACCGAAGCTGATCATCGCGGGCGGCACGGCGTACAGCCGCACCTGGGATTGGGAAGCCTTCCGCAAGATCGCGGATGAAGTGGGCGCTTACCTGATGGTGGATATGGCCCATATCGCCGGGCTGGTTGCGGGCGGCGCGCATCCCTCCCCCCTGCCCCATGCGCATGTCGTCACCTCGACCACACACAAGTCGCTGCGGGGGCCGCGTGGCGGTCTGATCCTGACCAACCACGAAGACATCGCCAAAAAGATCAATTCGGCAGTGTTCCCCGGCCTTCAGGGCGGGCCGCTGATGCATGTGATCGCTGCCAAGGCCGTGGCCTTTGGTGAAGCGCTGCGACCAGAGTTCAAGAACTATGCCGCGCAGGTGGTTGCCAACGCCAAAGCCATGGCGGACCAGCTGATGAAGGGCGGCATCAATATCGTGTCGGGTGGCACCGACAATCACCTTATGCTGGCAGACCTGCGCCCCAAGGGGGTGACCGGCAAGGCGACCGAACAGGCGCTGGGCCGCGCCCATATCACCTGCAACAAGAACGGTATCCCGTTCGACCCGGAAAAACCATTTGTCACCAGCGGCATCCGCCTGGGCACACCCGCAGGCACCACGCGCGGCTTTGGCGAAGCAGAGTTCCGCCAGATCGCCGACTGGATCGTTGAAGTGGTCGATGGTCTTGCAGCCAACGGGGACGAGGGCAATGCCGAAGTAGAGGCTGCCGTGCGCAAGAAGGTTTCCACTCTTTGCGCGCGCTTCCCGCTTTATCCTGCGCTCTGACGAACTGCCCTACCGAACCCGCGCCTGGTTCCCAAGGCCCATATGCGGCCTTGGCACTTGGCGCGGGATGCTTTGACGGCGCATCACACGAATCCGCGCAGCCACAACACACTGACCACCAGCACAAAAGTAACGAAAATCGCCAGGGCGACCCTCTCCAGCGCCTCGCGCAGAAGTGCGGTGCGGCGTTCCTTTCGCCCGAGACCGCCAAGATAGGCAACGCAGGTATCATAGGCGCGCGCCACGCGGGCATGATCGGCAATCGCTGCCAGCTTGGGGTTACCGCTCATCCCGGTGGCATTGGCCAGAATGCGCGCCTCTGCCCTGACCTTGCGTGGCAGGCGGCGCCCGGCACGGTCGATCTGTTCGGAAAGCGTACGGCCCCGCACCCCCAGCCTGTCGGCCAGAAGCGCCGAAACCCGATCCGCCATGATCTGCACCGTCACGTCACACTCCCTTGCGGTCTGCTCAGACTAACCGTTTGACGGGTGCTGCTCAACCACTGGCAATCGTCCCGCCATCGCGCTAGCTAGGAAGAATGATCGCATTGCAGACCTTTGGCAGCGCAACGGCCCTGCCCCCGCTTATGATCGTGCACGGCCTGTTCGGGTCCGGGCGGAACTGGGGGGCGATTGCGCGCAGGCTGGCAGGCACGCGCATGGTCCTTGTGCCCGACATGCGCAATCATGCCGGCAGCGGCTGGACGGACAGTCACGACTATTTCAACATGGCCACCGATCTGGCGGAAATCGCTGCTGCGCACGGACAGGTCGATGTCGTCGGCCATTCCATGGGCGGCAAGGCCAGCATGGTTCTGGCGCTGACCCGTCCCGAACTGCTGCGCAAGATGGTGGTGGCCGATATTTCGCCCGTCGCCTATGGGCATTCGCAGACACCGTTGATCACGGCCATGCGCGGCCTTGACCTGACGGGCCTGACCGCAAGGGGGGAAGCCGACCGCCGACTTTCGATGACCGTTCCCGATCCGGGCGTACGCGCCTTTCTGCTGCAATCGCTGGATCTGAAAGCCGATCCGCCAAGATGGCGTCTGAACCTTGATCTGCTGGAACGCGAAATGCCGACGGTGATCGGCTGGCCCGAAATCAATGGCCGGTTCGACGGACCTGTGCTGTTCCTTTCGGGGGCAGACTCCGACTATGTCCAGCCTGACCATCGCGCAACGATCAAGGGCTATTTCCCCGGTGCCCGCTTTGCCAAGCTGCCTGGCGCCGGGCACTGGCTTCACGCCGACCGCCCTCGGGAGTTCGAGGCAACGCTGCGCGCCTTTCTGGACTGATTATCCTGCAAGACGGCGCGCGATCACCCAGCTTACCGGCAGGGCAAGGGCAAAGCCCGTCGCCGCCGCGATCAGGATCGGGCGGAGCGTATAATATCCGGTGGACAGCGCCACAACGACCCCTGCCCCGGCCAGACTGGCCCCGGCAATCGTGAAAATCAGCATCATCAGTCGGGTCATCCCGGCCCTCCGTTTTCCGGCGCGTTCGGACAGGATCATCGCGGCAGCAACGGCGGGGCGCCTTGATCAGGGTCAAGCCCGACCCTTCGGGCAACGCAGGCGCGCGCGGATTTCGCTGGTGTCGCCTTCGACCGTGCCGGGGATCGGGGTGCAGCCGGTTGCTTCCGCCATCACCGAAACCAGCATGGCGACCATCCCCTGCCGCTCAGGCAGCGTGGCATAGCCCAGACGGATCGCTTCTGCCCGGTTGCCCTGTCGGAACACGGCGAAATCCCGTCCGCCACGGGTGATGCGGATTTCCTGCGCGCCCATGAATTCCGGCGCGGGAGAGGCGCAGGCCGTCAGCAGAAAAAGGGCAAGTGCAGATCGGATCATGCCCCAGCATCCGGCGGCAGGGTTAACGCGGCTTTAACCGGAAAGAGAAAAGGCGGGTCCGGGGAGACCCGCCTTTCGCGCTGCAGTCACGGGGACCGACCGCAGTTGACACACACAAACACGACACAACCACTTACATCACACCGCACATGCCGGAAATCCGGGGCATCCACCCCTGAACCGGCCTACTTGTTAAAAACGGTGGACAGGCTTTCTTGGGGACCGTCCCATCCACCGTGCACTTGATCGAAACAATATCGCACCACTACACACCACTATTCAGGGAGTGCGTGATAATCATCACCGCCTGAACGTGTGTCTTGTGCGGTTTTCCGCCGATTCTGTGAACTAGCCTTCTGGGACATGTCCAAAAGTTAGTCATTCGTTAACGGCGGGCCATGGTGGGCGGGCTGCGGTCAGCAGGCCCCGACGACGCGGCGACCGTAGGCATCGCGGTAATAGCACTGCCCCGCCTGCTGCGCCGGCCCGATCAGGGTGGACCCGGCCACACCGACGGCGGCACCGATCAGCGCGCCCTGGGTGCGGTCATCGTCTGACGACAGCGCCGCGCCCAGCGCCGCCCCGCCCAGCGCCCCGGCAGCGGCATTCTGGTCGGTCGTCGCACAGGCCGACAGCGACAGCGCGGCCACGGGAAGGATGAGGAGGAGTTTTTTCATGTTCGAACTCTCTGGTTGGGTGGATGGCAGCAGCATAACGCGCCGCGCGGGGAAAGGTTTCAGGAAGTTGTGATCGGCGCAAAAAACCGGCGGCGGCTTGCCGAAACGGTCGGCGGGCGTGAGCAGGCCCAGAAAGCCCACGGAACCGAAGCGAACTTTGCGCATTGGGCTTGATCACACCAAAGGAGACCACGCCATGACCGCACGTCTGCTGATGATCCTGATGCTCGCCACCCCCGTCGCGCTTTCCGCCTGCGGCCCGCTGATCGGTGCCGGTGCCGCCGTTGGCGCCGACAAGATCGCCGAGGACCGGGGGGATGATCTGTTCTGAGGGGTGAGGCGCGGCGGGCCGGGAGGCCGCGAAAAGGGTCCAGTGGACGCTTTTCAGCGCCGAACGCCCTGAGCGCGAACAATG
>JBOFCO010000150.1:0-3583 GCA_051646105.1 Paracoccaceae bacterium | reverse complement strand
TCCTCGTCCGTGACCTCGTCCACCTTCACCGTGCCCACGCGCTTGCCGTTCTTCATCACCACGGCCCGGTCGCACAGCTTCATCACGTTGTGGATGTCATGCTCGATCAGGAAAATCCCCAGCCCCTGTGCCCTCAACTCCTGGATCAGCTCCGCCACCATCTGCGTCTCATGCGGACCCAAGGCCGCCGTCGGCTCATCCATGATCAGGATTTTCGCGTTGAAGTAGACCGCCCGCGCAATGGCTACCGATTGCCGCTGCCCGCCCGACAGCGCCGAAACCGGCACGTTGAACTTGCGGAAATTCGGGTTCAGCCGCCCCATGATCTTGCGCGTTTCCGCTTCCATGGCACTGTCGTCCACCAGCCCCATCGCATTGACCAGCTCACGCCCCAGAAACAGGTTCGACGCCGCATCCAGATTGTCCGCAAGGGCCAGCGTCTGATAGATCGTCTCAATGTTCAGGTTCCGCGCATCGCGCGGGTTGTTGATCTCCACTTCCTGCCCGTTGATCAGGATTTGCCCGGCGTCCTTCTTGTAGGCCCCCGACAGGCACTTGATCAGCGTCGACTTGCCTGCACCGTTGTGCCCCAGCAGGCCCACAACCTCACCCGGATGCAGATCGACCGATACATGATCAACCGCCTTGATGCCCCCGAAGGCAATCGAGATGTCGCGCAGTTCCACCAGTGGCGTGCGAGTGTCATTCATTTCGTAAGCCCCAGACGTTTGCGATACAGGATGTCAACCCAGACGGCGATCACCAGCACAAGACCCACCACGATGTTCTGGAACGGTGTATCCACCCCAACCATCGCCATCCCCGATTGCAGCGATTGCATGATCAGCGCACCCAGAACCGCGCCATAGATCGTGCCCACGCCCCCTGCCAGCGCCGTGCCGCCGATCACCGCCGCCGCGATGACGCGCAGTTCCTCCAGCATGCCGATGTCATTGCCATGGCTTTGCAAGCGCGCCTGCGCGATCAGCGCCGCAAGGCCGCACAGGAACCCCATCAGCGCGAAGATCTTGACCGTCAGCAAGCGTGTGTTGATGCCCGACAGTTCCGCTGCATCCGGGTTGCCCCCCGCCGCAAAGATGTAGCGTCCGAAGCGCGTCTTGCGGGCGACAAGCGTCATCAGCACGACCACGGTGATCAGGATCAGCACTGAAATCGGCAACCCATGCATCGCCGTATAGCCTTCCGGCATCACCTCGCCCTTTGCCTCGAACAGGCGCTTCAGCTTTGCCTCCGGCACCGGATAGCGCGACAGCCAGCCTACGAAGAACAGGATTGCGCCCACGATCAGCCCGATCATCACGCCTTCTGCCCAGGCCGGCTTGACGATGGAGCCGTGTCTTTGCTTGTTCCGGCGTGCTGCAAGGATGGCCCAGATCGCCGCAACTGCCGCAACTGCCCCCACGATCCAGCTGATGGATGCGCCCAGAACACCTTCAGTGCCGCCGAACATCAGAAGGTTCGGGTCCGTCAGGGACACCGACTGCCCGTTCGTCGTGAACCAGTTCACATTGCGCCACACAAACAGGCCACCCAATGTCACGATGAAGGACGGGATATGCTGATACCCCACCAGCCAGCCTGTCAGCCCCCCGATAACCGTCCCGACAGTCAGCCCGGCGATGATCGTGCAGACCAGAATGAAGGGATTGCCGTATTCCAGACCAAACAAGGATGGCAGCCATTGCTGCTGGCTCATCGCCATGACGGCGGAACACATGGCGAGCATGGAGCCTACTGACAGGTCAATGTGACGCGCCACGATCACGAACACCATGCCGCAGGCCATGATGGCCACAGGCACGGTCTGTACCGCGATGTTGAACACGTTGCGCGGGCCGACGAATGTGCCGCCCGTCCAGATCGTAAAGACCACGGCGACGGCGGCAAAGGCCACCAGCATGCCCAGCAGTCGAACGTCAATTTCCAAAGTATCCGCGAGGCTCCGCCGCGGCGCGCCGTCCTGGACGGCCTGCCCTGTGCTTGTCATCTTTGCGATGCTCCCCCCGATGTGCCGGATCGGCGACATCCCGTGTTTTTGGTTGCGGTGCCCCGGACGTATCCGGAGCACCGCATTGATCACCTCACGTGATCAGTTGCAGACGTCCACGCCGCTCACGCCAGCGCAGAGCACGTCTTTGGTGATCCAGCCTGCGTCCAGAACGAGGTTCAGGTTGGCCTTCGTGATCGGCTGGGGTGCCAGAAGCGTTGCGTTCACTTCCTTGCCGCCCGGCGTCGTGAACTTCGCGGTGCCAGCGACTGCGTCCATTGCAGTGCCCGATGCCAGCGCCACGGCGATTTCGCCTGCCGCTTTGCCCAGTGCACGGCTGTCTTTCCAGACCGACACCGTCTGCGTGCCAAGTGCCACGCGGTTCAGCGCCGCCATGTCACCATCCTGGCCCGACACCGGGATCCCCGCCATACCCTGCGAGGTCAGTGCTGCCACAACGCCACCTGCGGTGCCGTCGTTCGACGCAACAACGGCATCAACGCCGTTGTCCGTCTCGGTCAGGATCTGCTCCATGTTCTTCTGCGCGTTCGCAGGCTGCCAGTCGTCCGTGTAGGCTTCGCCAACGATGGTGATGTCACCAGCGTCAATCGCTGCCTGCAGCACTTCCTGCTGGCCGCCGCGCAGGAAGTCTGCGTTCGGGTCAACGGGCGAGCCCTTGATCATGACATAGCGGCCTTTCGGCATTGCTTCCAGAACAGCGCGTGCCTGCATGCGGCCCACTTCGACGTTGTCGAAGGTCAGGTAATAGGCGCGCGGGTCGTCGATCAGGCGGTCATAGCCAACCACCGGAATGCCTGCGTCTGCAGCTGCGTCCAGTGCCGGGCCGATGGAAGCCGAGTCCTGCGCCAGAATGATCAGCGCGCTGCAGCCCTGGGTGATCATGCCTTCGATGTCAGCCAGCTGCTTGGTTGCCGAGGTCTGCGCGTCAGCCGAGATGTACTCTGCGCCAGCCGCGTCCAAAGCACCTTTGATCGCCGCTTCGTCTGTCTTCCAGCGCTCTTCGCGGAAGTTCGACCAGGAAACGCAGACCTTGCTGGCGTGGCTTTCGGCAAGCACTGCCGTCGAGGTCAGCGTGGCCAGAATCGTGCTGGCCAACAAAAGGGAATTCTTCATGAGTTATCCTCTCCCGTGGATGACCCGGCCTTGGATGACCGGTTTGGCGTATCTCGCCATGGCGGGAAAATGCCGCCAATAATTTCAGTTGTCAAAATAAAAATCATGGGCAAAGCTGCTAACGCATAGAAAACATGCAAGTTTGCGCTGCAACGCAGCACAATCCAAGCGTGTATGCGACGAAATGCGCTATTTTTAGTTTGGAGGCCGAAGAAATGGTGCTGCGGCTGCATCGTGATGGGCAAGGGCAGGGCTGCGGGCCGCTGATTCCCCCTCTGTCCGAATCAATGCGCCCCCTGCGCCAGCAGGTGTTTGACCGCATTCGCGCCGCAGGCCACATCCCCCGCGTCCAGCTTGCTAAGGAGCTCGGCGTCAGCCCCGCTTCCGTTACCACCCTCACCGGCGAACTCATCGACATGGGCCTGATCGAAGAGGTCGCCG
>JBOFCO010000199.1:0-10107 GCA_051646105.1 Paracoccaceae bacterium | reverse complement strand
ATGGACGGAACCGTCGAATGCCCCAAACACAACGCAACCTTCGACTACAGAACCGGAGAAGCAAAACGCGCCCCCGCCTGCATCAACCTCAGAACCTTCCCCGTCCAAATCAAGGACGGAAACGTATACATCGGGATATAGAACCGCATTTCGGGAGAAAATTGGATGACCATCCGTCTAGCTGTGATCGGGGCCGGGATCATGGGCAGCGACCATGCCCGCATCTTCGCGCAGGAAATTCCGGGAGCCCGCGTGCAGGTCGTCTGTGACGCCTCTGAACCCCGCGCGCGATCATTGGCCGAGCTTGTCGCGGCCACGGACGTGATCGCCGATCCCGAGGCGGCGATTGCCCGCGCCGATGTCGATGCCGTTGTTATCGCCAGCCCCGATTTCACTCACGCACCATTGTCCCTGGCCTGCATCAAAGCAGGAAAGCCTGTCCTGTGCGAAAAGCCGCTTTCCCAGTCGGCCGACGAATGCAGCAAGGTGATGACGGCCGAAATGGCAAGCGGCCGACGCTGGGTGCAGCTTGGGTTCATGCGCCGCTATGATCAGTCCTATGCGGAAATGAAATCCGCACTGGATCAGGGTCGGGTCGGACGAGCACTGATGATGCACAACTTTCACCGGAACGTGGAAACACCCGCCGCCGATTTCACCGGGGCCATGGCGATCACCAATTCCGCCCCCCATGAATTCGACGTGGTGCGGCATGTGCTGGGCACCGAATACACCGCGATCAGTGCTTTCCAGCCGCAGCGTTCGGATGCGCGCGTGGCGCCGGTCGTGATGGTGCTGGAAACCGCTGCCGGTCAACTGGTCACCATCGAGATCAACAACAACGCCGCCTATGGCTATGACGTGCGCGCCGAACTGGTCGGCGAAACCGGGTCGGTGCAGCTGGCCGCACCGCTGTTCAGCCGCCTTGACGCGGGCCTGAAGCAATCCGCCGTCTATGACGCCGACTGGCGCGCGCGCTATGCCGAAGCCTACCGGCAGCAGAACAAGGACTTCCTGCAATTCGTGCAGACCGGGGCATTTCCTGCGAGGGCTTCGAACTGCTGGGATGGCTATGCCGCCGCCTGTGTCGCCGAAGCCGGGGTCAGGGCGCTTGCCGCAGGGCAAAGGATGGCTCTCGAGATGACGGAACGGCCGGCGTTTTACGGACGCCGCTGACAGGCATGTTTGGATGCGGCCCTGAGCGGACCGCATCCTTTCTCCTCAAATCTCCTGCAAGCTGAAATCCGATGCAGCAACCGGGATCACCCCCTTCAGCAGGGCGACGGACTTTTCCAGCCCCTCCAGCGAATTCAGCAATATGTCTTCATGTTCGATGGACAGCCAGCCGTCGTAACCGCCCATCTTCAGCCGGTAGCAGAATTGCCGCCACCATTCTTCGCCATGGCCGAATCCAAGCGTGACATAGGACCACGAGCGCGCAGGAATATCGGTCAGGCCGCCGTTTTCCAGCAGGCTGGTTGTGGCCTGCACCGGTGCGTTCAACATCGTGTCCTTGGCATGGACGTGGTAAACCGCCTCGCCCAGAACCTGTGCGGCGATCAACGGATCGGCACCCATCCAGAACAGATGGCTGGGGTCGAGGTTGGCACCGATCACCGGCCCGATTGCCTGTCGCAGGCGCAGCAGCGACGGTACGTTATAGACACACTGATTGCCATGCAGTTCCAGCGCGATCCGCTTCACCCCGCTGGCGCGGGCCAGTTCTGCGATTTCGGTCCAGAAGGGAATCAGCACCTCGTTCCACTGATAATCGAGAATGCTGCGGGTTTCCGGTGGCCAGCTTGACACCACCCAGTTGGGCATCAGGTCCGTGGGCGTTCCGCCCGGAAGCCCGGACATGGTGCAGACCGTTCTGATGCCCAATTCGCCCGCGATGCGGATCGTATCCTTCAGGCAGTCGCGCTGTTTCGTATCGGTCGGATGGGTCGGGTTGCCATTGGCGTTCAGGCTGATGATCTCCAGCCCTCGGGATGCAAAGGCTGTCTGAAACGCCCGGCGCGCATCGGCGCTTGACCGCATTCTTTCCAGATCGAAATGTGGCGCGGTTGACCAGCCCCCCGTATTGACCTCGACCCCCGACACACCGATCCGGGCCGCATTGTCCAGCATGGCATCAATGGACAACCCACCCAGACTGTCCGAGACGAAACCGATCTTCATGGCAATTTCCTTGCGTTTTCAAAGCTGCCGTCAGGCGTCAGCCCACATCAGGCCCAGCCATAGCCCCGGCAGGATCGCGCTGCATCAAGACGCCTGATTGAATCGCATCAGGAACGCATGGGAAGCAAGACCATGCAAGAAGCCGCGTTTGCGGTACTGATGCAAGCTCCAGCCCAAACCGCTACACAGCAAACCCAAACGCCCCGAAATCACCGGGCGGCAGGAAGCAGTCATGGGGTAAAGTGGCGGAGCGGGAGGGATTCGAACCCTCGAGACGGTTCCCCGCCTACACACTTTCCAGGCGTGCGCCTTCGACCACTCGGCCACCGCTCCGTTCGGCGGTGTTTATACGGGGGGCGGTAGCGGCGTCAATGCACCGGATACAAAAGACATTTGAAGGGTGTCGCCGCAACCGGAACGCCCGGCGCAAATTGCGCGGTATCAGACAGCAACCTCGCCGTCCGTGCCGGCGTCCGGTTTGCCTTTGGTCTTGCGCGCGGGTGCAGGCCGGGCAGATGCTTCCTGTCCGAAAGCTGCCGCCACTTCACCCGCGTTGCGGATCCAGACATCGCGGGCCTGACCCGGCGTGACGATCCCCTCCTCGCGGAACCTCTCCATGATCCGGTGGCGGATTTCGGTCTTGACCGCACCGCCCAGGGTTACGTCCGGGACAAAGGCGATCAGTTCCAGCTTGGCCCCGTCCAGCGTCAGGTCGGCGAAGGATACGGCAGGCGGCGGTTGCAACATCACCTGAGGCTGCGCCTGTGCGATTTCCAGCAGGATGTCGGAAACCCGCCTTGTGTCGACATCAAAGTCCAGCGTCATCGGCACCACGATGCGGCCCGTCGCGCTGAACCGGGTCCAGTTCTTGACCTGTCCGGCGATCAGATCACCGTTGGGCACGATCACATCGATACGGTCGAAGGTTTCGATCCGGGTGGACCGCACCGAGATCGCCTTGACGATGCCCTGCTGGCCGCCCACCTCGATCCAGTCGCCTTCGGACACCGGACGTTCGATCAGCAGGATGATGCCGGACACGAAGTTCTGCACGATGTTCTGGAGACCGAAACCGATACCCACGGACAGGGCACCGGCAACGATGGCAAGCGACGACAGATCGATGCCCGCCGAGGTTATGGCAATAAGCGCTGCAAGAAAGATACCGACATAGCCCACACCCGCCGTGATCGCGTTGCGCACCCCGGTATCAAGACTGGTGCGCGGCAGAAGCGAGGTTTTCATCGCCCCCTGCAACAGCCGGGTCAATGCGAAGCCGATCCCGAACACCACGATCAGGGTCAGGAAGGCGGTGGGCGAAATGCGGGTGGAGCCGAGCGGAATCCCCGCACGGAAGGCCGTCCACATTTCCGACAGGTCGGCAACGCGCGCGCCCCAGATCAGCGCCGCAAAAGGCAGGGCTGCAACAATCAGCAGGATGCCGATCAGCACGGGCACCAGCGCCTCGCGCCCCTCTTCGCCCGCGCCGGTGATGGCAAGGTAAAGATCGGTCAGGAACCGTTGCAGGATGATGATGAAACCGCAAAGCCCCAGCGTCATCACCGCAGGCCAGATTATAGCATTGGCGGCCGCCACATAGCCCACAGCCGCCAGCAGCATACCCAGAACCGCCACTGCCGCCAGGGCCGTACCGCTGAGCGTGACCATGCGCGCGCGGAACTGCACCGCCTCGCCCGCGCCTGCTTGCAGGCGCTGCCCCCGGCGCAGCACCAGTCCGATGCGCAGCAGGAACACCGCCACAAGCACTGCAACCGGGGCCGCCCACACCGACTGCGCCGCCTGGCTGAGCGGCGGGCGGACTTCCGTCACGAAAGCGATGCGAAAGGTTTCCAGCGCGGTCATCAGACCGATCATGTTGGCGTGGAAACGCGCCTCGGTACGGCGCCCCTCGAACAGGGAAGCGGCATCGCCCTGTGCATGGCTGCCGGATTGCTGGAACAGCCAGCCGCCCAGCCAGCGGGCCGCAAAGAAGGCAAAGGCGGCCGATGGAAGCGCACTTACCAGCGCTCCGCTGCGCTGCCCGGTCATGCCAGAGGCTTCTATCGCCAGGACCAGCAGATACATCCCCGCCACCGGCACGGCGATTTGCCCCAGCGACACGATGGCCGCAACGGGCTGTCGCGCGCGGCGCGATACGCGCGACTGGATGCGCGTCGTCAGCCGCTCGGTAAAGCCGGGTCCGCGCACCATCAGCACGCCCGCAATGACCAGATACAGCAGCATCACCGGCAGGTTGTTGCGCAGCGTGGCGCGACGCACCGGATCAGCCCAGGCCGAGGAGACCTCTGCCGCCAGCGTCTTGCTGCCCTGGGTCAGAACAGCAGCCCCGGCGGGCCAGTTGATCGGGTTAAGTGGCGACGGCGACAGTTTCAGCAGGGCATCGGCCTGTTGCGCGCGGATTTTCGCATCGATCTGGCGGACGATGCTTTCGGCGCGGCTGTAGGCTTCGACCGCATTCAGGCCGGGGGCCTGCAAGCGCGAAAGCTGCTCGTTCAGCGCGCGGCGGCGTGTGGCGATTTCCTCGGCCTCGGTCGCACCTTCCGCCGGGGCGGGGCCAAGGGCCGCGATCTGGCTGCGGACCGTCTCGATCCGCGACTCGTTTGCGGACTGTGCTTCCTGCAAGCGCGTGCGCCAGTCGACGATGCGTGTTCGCATCGCCTCCAGCGCGGCGACGGTCACACGGTTCTGCTCCAGCAGCGCCTCGCCTTGCGCGGCATCACGTTCCCACAGCGTGTAATCCACCGCAGGCGCGTCCTGCGCCGCCAGCGGCGCGGCCACGAACAAGGCAGTCAGCGCGGCCAGCAGGGCCGCAACGATCAGGGTCAGATGCCGCGAAGCCATCAGTTCTCGAACACGGCCGGAACCGGGCGCGCCGCCCGATCCAGCCATTCGGGAACGGGCAGACCCTTTTCACGCAGGAATTCCGGGTTGAACAGCTTTGACTGATAGCGCGTGCCATAGTCGCACAGGATGGTGATGATCGTATGGCCCGGCCCCATGTCGCGGGCCATGCGGATCGCCCCGGCAATGTTCACGCCGGAAGAGCCGCCAAGGCACAAACCTTCCTCTGACAACAGGTCAAAGACGATGGGCAGCGCCTCGCTGTCGGGAATGCGGTAGGAAAAATCGGGGTGGAAGCCTTCCAGGTTGGCGGTCACCCTGCCCTGCCCGATGCCTTCGGTGATGGAATTTCCCGGCGCATCGAACGTGCCGCTGGTATAGAAGGAATGCAGCGCAGCGC
The DNA here is from genome assembly GCA_051646105.1 of Paracoccaceae bacterium. GTDB lineage: Bacteria > Pseudomonadota > Alphaproteobacteria > Rhodobacterales > Rhodobacteraceae > JBOFCO01. Next base: position 4,664 of record JBOFCO010000199.1, on the reverse strand, counting down.
CTTCGGGATCGGCCAGCGCAATCTTCACGCCTTTCGGCTGCAGGGCCATTGCAACGCCCGCCAGTGTTCCCCCTGATCCGACCGCGCAGGTAAACCCGTCCACCCTGCCGCCTGTCTGTTCCCAGATTTCGGGGCCGGTGGTTTCCAGATGCGCCTGACGATTTGCGACATTGTCGAACTGGTTGGCCCAGATCACGCCGTTCGGATCGGTTTTCGCCAGCGCCTCGGCCAGACGGCCCGAATAGCGCACGTAATTGTTGGGATTCTTGTAGGGAACGGCGGGCACCTGCACCAGTTCTGCGCCCGCCAGGCGGATCATGTCCTTCTTTTCCTGGCTCTGGGTTTCGGGGATCACGATGACCGTCTTGAACCCCAGTGATGCCCCGACCAGCGCCAGCCCGATACCGGTATTGCCGGCCGTGCCCTCGACAATCGTGCCGCCGGGCTTCAGTTGCCCCTTCGCCACCGCATCGCGGATGATGTAAAGCGCGGCGCGATCCTTGACAGACTGGCCCGGATTCATGAATTCGGCCTTGCCGAGGATTTCACACCCCGTAGTTTCGCTGGCCTTGTTCAGCCGGATCAGCGGCGTGTTTCCGATACTGTCGGCCAGATCCTTGGCAATTCGCATTCTTGCGCCCCTGTTTTCTGGCCTTCATACCTAGGCCGCCCGCCCGACAAACTCAAGCAGGCTGGCAAACTCAGGCTCGCAGGCAGACTCAGGCTCGCTGGCAGACTCAGGCTCCCTGGCAGACTCAGGCTCGCTGGCAGACTCAGGCTCCCTGGCAGACTCAGGCCATGGACGGAGGCTTGCCTGCGCGCAGACGGTCACGGTTGGCCATCAGCCACCATGCGATCAGCACCAGCGGACCATTCTCTGCCTCGCCGCTGTGGACCAGCGCCATCAACTCGTCAAACGACAGCAGATGCGCGCGGATATCCTCGCCCTCGGTATCCAGCCCGCCAAGGCGCGCAGCATCATCCGGCAGATCGGCGAGCGCGACATAGGTGAACAGGTATTCCGCCACCGCGCCGGGCGACGGATAGTAATGCGCAACGGGCAGCAGGTCATCCAGTGCGATACCCGCCTCTTCCACGGCCTCGCGCCGGGCGGCCTGTTCGGGGGTTTCACCGGGGTCGACGCGGCCCGCGATGGGTTCCAGCACCCAGGGCTGGCGGTCGCCGCGCGCCAGTGGCGCCATGCGGAACTGTTCGATCACCAGAACCCGGTCGCGCACGGGATCATAGGGCAGCACCACCGCCGCATCGCCGGAAATGAAGGCCGCACGGGTGACAGGCGCACTCATGCTGCCGTCGAAACGGCGATGCCGAAGGTCGGTTTCCTCGACCGCGAAAAACGCGGCATAGGGCTGCCGCCACCCCAGGATTTCCACATCGCCCTGTTGCATCCGATGGCGACGGGTGACCGGCCCACCCGGCGCCGCGCGCACCGTTGCATCGGCCCGCACCATCATCGCATTCCAGCGCGCCAGAACTTCGTGCGGGCTGCGCAGCCCGTAAAGCTTCATGAAATCGCGCGCGGCTTCGGTCACGATCGCCCCCCAGCGATCAACCCAGTCCTGAAGCCGCCACGGCGCACCCGCTGCCCAGCGCCCCGGTTCCGGCATATAAACCTGCGCCCGCACCGGCCCTTCGCCCGACAGCAGGTCAACTTCCTGAATCACAAAGCTGAAGCCTGCCTCGTAATGGTCAAGCCGCGCGATTTCCTCTGCGGTCAGATCCTCGACCACCATACCCTGCGCAGCCATGCCCATATCGGGCAAAAGGATCGGAAAGCGCTGCCCTGCGGCCCAATGCGCGGAAAATCCCGAGAGAGTCGCGGGACGCATGACAGGATTCCGGCCAAGAACCACCGCCAGAAGCGGTGCATGGCACAATGTGCCGTAAAAGAAGAAGGTCATCATCAGCGATCAGGACCAGCGCTCGTCGGCCCATTCGGCGAACATTCCGGCCAGGTAACCGCCGACGCCGAGCACGATGATGAAATCCGGTCGTCCCATCATCTTCACGTACTCGAACCCGATCATCAACATGCCCTGAAGCGCGTCTACGGGGCCGTTGTAACGCAGTTTCATAGACTGCTGGATCATTTCATAGATCGAGAACAGAACAACGCAGAAGAACAGCGTGGTGACCGACGTGCGGATACCGTAACCGCCCGAGCGCATGTAGCCGTGTCCGACCAGATTTCCCATCACCAGCCAGCCGCAGAGCGCGCCGATAACCGCGCAGATCGCGCTGTAAAAGCCAAAGGCCGTGCCATCCGGCATGGCAGGCTTGAAGGTTTCGGCGGCGAAGAAGGCGACAACCGCAAAGGCGGCGGCGGCAAAAAGCTTGGCGGCGGTAGGCATTGCGAGGCGGACCCTGCGTCGTGGATATGGGTTCCGGGCAGTTTCCGCCGTGGCGCATCACCGCGCAAGACATCCTGTGGATTTTCAATATTTTCCTGCGGCCTGTGGCCAATCCGACTCGCGCATGCGGTCTGGCTTGGCGGCGATCACGCCGTGTCGGTCACCTTTTTCAACCCGCCATAGGCGGCCAGTGCCCGTTCGCGCCCCGACGCCAGATCGACCAGCGGTGCCGGATAGGGGCGCTCCGGATCAAGCCCCCAGGCGCGGGGAACGGCGGCAAAATAGGCAAGCGCTTCTGGCTCCATCCCGTCAGATCGGCCTATTTCCGCGATAAAACGACGGCGATACGCGCCATCGGGATCGTAGCGTTCTGCCTGCGTCGCGGGGTTGAACACCCGGAAATAGGGCGCGGCATCGGGGCCTGATCCCGCCACCCATTGCCAGCCCATCGCATTCGCGGCCGGATCCCAGTCGATCAGGCAATCGGCGAACCAGTTCAGACCGACACGCCAGTCTGTCAGCAGGTGCTTGGTCAGATAGCTTGCCGCGATCATCCGGGCGCGGTTGTGCATGGTGCCGGTCACATACATCTGGCGCATGGCAGCATCGACGATCGGTTCCCCGGTCATGCCCCGTCGCCATCGTTCGGCATCGTTGTTTTCGCCACGCCAGGGGAAGGTATCCCATTCGCGCCGCCAGTTCTGCCGGTCCATTTCAGGGAAATGATAAAGCAGGTGCCAGGCAAATTCGCGCCAGACCAGTTCTTTCAGAAAGTGTTCCGCCCCCGGCACACCTTCGTGCATCGCCCGCATTCCGGCGTGCCAGATGCGCCGGGGGCCGATTTCCCCCCAGGCCAGGTTTTCGGACAGGCCAGAGGTGGCATCCCGCCCCACGAAATCCCGGTCGGTCCTGTAACTGGCAATCGGCCCGTCCAGAAACCGTTCCAGCCGCAGTTCGGCCTCTGCCTCTCCCACTTTCGCATGTGCGGCCACCACCGCTGCACCACGCTGCATGTCGCGGCCGAGCGCCCAGTCCTCCAGCCGGTCAGACACGGGCCAGCGGCCCGGCGGGGGCAGCGTTTCAGGCGCACGGCTTGCCAACGGCACCGGACGATCCTTCACCGCCCGCCAGAACGGGGAATAGACCCGATAGGGCCCACCCTGCCCGGTTTCGACATCCATCGGCTCGAACAGCAGATGACCGGGATGGCTGCGGGCGGCGATGCCGGCAGTCTTCAGCGCGGCCTTGACGGCGGTGTCGCGGGCGATGCCGTCGCGGTCATAGACACGGGTCCAGTGAACGGAAACCGCCCCGCTTTCATCAATCACGTCACGCAGCACCGTTTCCGCCGCACCACGACGCAGGATCAGCCGCGACCCCGTCGCTGCCAGCCGGTCGGCAAACACCCGCAACCCTTCGCCCAGCCGCCAGCGCGGCGCCCCACCCCAGCCTTCGGCCACAGGATCAAGGATGAAAAGACAGATCAGCCCGCCACCCCGCGCCCATGCATCGGCCAGCGCCGCCTGCAACGCCGGGTGATCGCCCAGCCGCAGATCGCGCCTCAGCCACAACAGTACCGGTCCCTGCGCCATGTCGCCCCCTGACCCTTGGAAACCCAATACGCACCGCCCCTAAGCGGGATCAAGACCCGTGTCGATTTTACAAGGAAAGGTGTCGCCAACCCCGCTGTTCCGAACCGCGACAAACTGGCAGAACGCATGTGTGATCACGTCACCTGAACGGAACCTGCCATGCCCAAAACCTATCTGTTCCTGCTGCTCGCCATCCTGTTCGAGACATTTGCGACCTCTTGCATGCAGGCCAGCCAGCAGATGACAAGGTTCTGGCCGTCGGTCGGGATGGTGGTGGGCTTTGTGCTGTCCTTCACGTTTTTCATGCAGGTGCTGAAGGTGCTGCCACTGGGGATCACCTATGCGCTGTGGTCCGGGATCGGTATCCTGCTGATAACCCTGTCCGGTTATCTGGTCTTCGGGCAGAAACTCGATACGCCCGCACTGACCGGTATCGGGCTGATCGTCGCGGGGACGGTCCTTATCAACTTCGTCTCGAAAACCTCGGTCCACTGACCGCCTTCCGCCAGCACTGGCCAAACCGCCCGATTTGCTCTATCGCGGCGGCGCAGCATCAAACGGCGGACATCATGGAACTTCGCAACATCGCGATCATCGCGCACGTCGACCACGGCAAGACCACGCTGGTGGACGAGCTTCTGAAGCAGTCGGGCGCGTTCCGTGAAAACCAGCAGGTCACCGAACGGGCGATGGATTCGAA
>JBOFCO010000198.1:0-11195 GCA_051646105.1 Paracoccaceae bacterium | reverse complement strand
ATGGACGGAACCGTCGAATGCCCCAAACACAACGCAACCTTCGACTACAGAACCGGAGAAGCAAAACGCGCCCCCGCCTGCATCAACCTCAGAACCTTCCCCGTCCAAATCAAGGACGGAAACGTATACATCGGGATATGACATGACCTTTCAACTGGCCGCCTGTGCGGAAATGCTGTGGCGGGATCGCCCGATGGACTGGCGCGCATCCCGCCTGAAGGAAATGGGTTTTGGCGTCGGCCTGTGGAACTGGCCCGCCTGGGATGTGGCGGCGCTGGTAAAGACGGGGGCCACGTTCACCATCATGAACGGCTACCTTGAGGGCCGTCTGACCGACGCCGAAGGCTGCGAGATGCTGCTGAAATCCGCGCGCGAAACAGCGGCCGTTGGCAAGCGGCTGGGGGTGCACAGGCTGAACCTGCATGGAACGGGGCTGGGGGATATGGGCATTCCCATCCCCCGGATCGGGGCCTTTGCCCCAGGGATGGTGCAGCGTGCCCGCGACACGCTGCACCGGATCTGCGATCTGGCAGAAAGCACGGGTCAGGTCTTTACCCTGGAAAACCTGAACCCCATCGATCATCCGGGCTGCCCGTTCGGTGCGACCGCCGATGTGCTGGCGCTGGTGTCGGCGGTGAACCGGCCGGAACTCCGCATCAACCTTGATCTTTATCACACGCAAATCGGCGAAGGCGACCTGATCCGCTGGTGCGAGGCCTGCCTGCCCTGGATCGGCGAGGTGCAGGTTGCCGACAACCCCGGCCGCTGCGAACCTGGCACGGGCGAGATCAACTATCGCGGTATCGCGCTGGCCCTGAAAAACATGGGCTATTCCGGCCCGGTTGGGCTGGAAAGCTTTGCCAGGGGCGCAGAGGAGGCTGCCCTTGAAGCCTTCCGCAATGCATTCACCGTTTAAGAAGGGCATAGCCTGTCATGGTTCACAAGAACACCCGCCCCACCGTCCACGACATGCGCGCTATGAAGGCGCGGGGGCAGAAAATATCGATGCTCTACGTCACCACGCTGGAGGAGGCTGCGGCAGCCGATGCCGCTGGCATCCACATGCTGTCCATCGAGGGCCGGTTCTTTTCACCCGAGATGCGCGAGGCGGCAGGGAATTGCTTCGTGCAGGTCGGCCTGCCATTCGGCGGCTGGGGAAAGTTCGAGGGGCGGCACCTGTCCACCGCCGAGGACTACCTGCGCGCGGCCTATCATTTCACCGCCATGGGGGGTGACTGCTTTTACTGCGCCGCGTCGCTGGATATCCAGAAGGTGCTCTGCGACAACCATGTGCCCATCGTCGCGCATGTCGGGTTGATCCCCAGCTACATTACCTGGACGGGCTGGCGGGCGGTTGGCAAAACGGCTGTAGAGGCCCGTGCCGTCTGGAACCATGTCAAGCAGTTGGAGGCGATCGGTGCCTTCGGGGCAGAGCTCGAAGTGGTGCCCGACCGCTTGGGCGAATTCATCAGTCGAAACACGCCGATGATCATGCTGGGCATGGGCGCGGGGCCGGGGGCCGATGCGCAATACCTGTTCGCCGAAGATGTGCTGGGCTGCACGGATGGCCACAGGCCGCGTCATGCAAAAACCTATCGCAACTTCGCTGCCGAGTATGCGCGTCTGCAAGCAGAACGCATCGCGGCGTTCAAGGAATTCATCACCGATGTGAATTCTGGCGCTTACCCGGAGGGTCAGCATAACGTGTCGATGCCGGATGCGGACTGGGAGGCATTTCACCAATCGGTGGCGCAAACGGCCCGGGAGGGCTGACCATGCGGATCGGGGTTGTCGGCTATGGCATGGGCGGGCGGTATTTCCATACTCCCTTCATCGCGGCAGCGGGCAATTGCAGCCTGACAGGGATCGTGGCCCGCGCGCCGGCAACGGTGGCTGCGGCGCGCGGGGACTGGCCCGATGTTCCTATCTTTTCCAGCCTGTCCGAAATGATCGCTGCAGGTGTCTGCGATGCCGTGACGGTGACAACCCCGCCGCAGACCCGCCGTGACCTGGTGCTGGAGGCGATTGCGGCGGGTCTGCATGTCATCGCAGACAAGCCATTTGCCCCGGATGCGGCCAGCGCACGGGACTTGGGCGCGGCGGCGGATGCAAGGGGAGTCGTACTGGGGGTCTACCAGAACCGGCGATATGACAGCGACATGCAGACACTTGCGAAACTGGTGCGCGACGGGCGGCTGGGCAAGATCTGGCGTGTGCATTCCCGCATGGACCAGGACGGCGCACATACACTGGAGGCAGGCCCGACAGGGGGGTTGCTGCGCGATCTTGGCAGCCATGTGGTCGACCAGATGATCTGGCTGCTGGGGCCGGTGCTGTCTGTCGATGCGCAGTTGGATTTCGTGGACCTGCCGCAGGGCCGGACGGATGCGGGCTTTACCATCACGCTGATCCACGAAAGCGGCGCGCGTTCCCATGTCGAGGCGAGCAAGCTGAACCACGTCGATGCACGCGAATTCCGGGTCTATGGCGATCTCGGCTTCTATGCCTCGTCGACCACTGACGTTCAGGCGCAGTCGATTTTTGCGGGACGGCGCCCTAGCGACGATCTTTCCGCCTGGGGTTATGAACCCGAAACCAGTTGGGGGGTGCTGCACACCGCTGCGGGGGTTGAAACCATCCCTGCCGAACAGGGCCGCTATCACGACTATTACGAGGCCTTCGCCCGCGCTGTCCGCGAGGGCACTTCGCCCCCCGTTACCGCCGAGACCGGCGCCCGCACGCTCGCCATTCTGGATGCCGCAAGACAAAGCGCCGCCGAAGGGCGCACCATATCGCTTTCACAACCCAACACGGGATCATGACATGCTGAACGTAGGACTTCTGGGTGCAGGCCGTATCGCTGGCGTCCATGCCACCGCCATTTCCACCAATCCCGGCAGCCGTCTTGTGGCCGTTTCGGACATCAACACCGATGCCGCATCAAGGCTGGCCGCGCAATACGGGGCCGATGCGCGCACAACCGATGCAATCCTGAATGACCCGTCCATCGATGCCGTGCTGATCGCCACCTCGACCGATACGCATTCCGACCTGATCGAACGCGCGACGGGGGCAGGCAAGGCGGTGCTGTGCGAAAAGCCGGTGGATCTGTCGCTGGCCCGCGCACTGGCCTGCCAGAAGATTGCTGCCAAGAACGGCAAGCCCGTGATGATCGGCTTCAACCGGCGCTTCGATCCGAACTTTGCCGCGTTGAAGGCCGCGCTGGACAAGGGTGAGATCGGCAGGGCGGAACTGCTGGCGATCACCTCTTTCGATCCTGCGCCGCCACCGGTTGCCTATATCAAGGTTTCGGGTGGGCTGTTCCGCGACATGATGATCCATGATTTCGACATGGCGAATTTCATCATGGGCGCAGCGCCGGTGACAGTCAGCGCTGTGGGCACCAGCATCGTCGATCCGGCAATCGGGGCAGCGGGCGACGTAGATACGGCAGTGGTGACCCTGACCTATGCCGACGGGCGCATCGCGGTGATCAAGAACTCTCGCCGCGCGGTCTATGGTTATGATCAGCGGGTAGAACTGCTGGGATCAGAGGGGCTGTTGCAGGCGCAGAACATGCTGGAAAACACAGTGGTCAAATCGACAACGGCGGGTGTCACCGGCGCGAAACCCACCTATTTCTTTCTGGAACGCTACATGCCGGCCTATGCGGCTGAATGGGCGGCCTTTGTTGCGGCCGTGTCCGACGGCAAGGCACTGCCTGTCACGCTGGACGACGGCATCAATGCCCTTGCCATGGCCGAAGCCGCAACCCAATCCGCCAAAACGGGTGTGCCGGTCAGCCTCGCCAGTCTGGCATGATGCTTTGCGGGTGCCGGGTTCCGGCACCCCTCAGTGACCTGCGCGCACCCGTGCCCGCCACAGGGTAAACAGCCCCGCGCCAACCACGATCACCGCACCCAGGACCACATTCGGCTTCAGGACCTCGTCGAATACGGTGACGCCGAGGATCGCGATAAAGGGCAGCTGCAGATAGGCAAAGGGCTGCACGGCGCTGGCCTCGGCCACCTCATAAGCGCGGATCAGGGTGTAATGCGCCAGCGCGGCGGTGCAGCACAGCATTGCCATCATGCCCCAGTCGGCCGGTGTCATCGGTTGCCAGTGCCACAGGCCGAACGGCGTCATGGCGGCGGCACCTGCGACGCCTGTCCAGAAGAAGCTGACAAAGGCCGGGTCGCGCCGCGCAACATAACGCGTCAGCAGCCCGTAAAGTGCAAACATGAAAGCAGAAACAAGCGGGATCAGTGCGGCAGCAGAAAACACCGCATATCCCGGTTGCAGGATCACCAGAACCCCGACGAAGCCGATGGCGATCGCCGTCCAGCGGCGCCAGCCAACGCGTTCGCCCAGCACCGGGCCGGACAGGGCCGCGACCAGAAGCGGGTAGCAGGTAAAGACCGCATGGCTTTCCACCAGGCCCAGCCGCACAAAGGCCACGACCATTATGCAGACCTCTGTCACCAGCAGCAGGCCACGGAGTATTTGCAGCGCGGGGTATTCCGGACGCAGGGCGCGGGCCAGTCCGTCCGGCTGGCGCGCGGCCAGCACCACCACGAACAGGGCAAAGGCCCAGAAGCGGACGGTGACGACCATATAGACATTGTAGGTTTCGCCCAGATGCCGTGACAGCACATCCTGAAGCGCAAAGACCAGCGTGGTAAAGACCATCAGCAGGATGCCAAGCCGCAGGTTCTGTTCGGCCATCGTCAGACTGCCTTTCGGCCAATGGTCATGTGGCGCTTGCGCCCGTAGCCGGGCAGGCGCTCCACCGCAAAACCCGCGTCGGCAAGCGCCCGACGCACATGACCTGCGGCCGTATAGGTGGCGAACGTGCCGCTCGGGGCGGTGTGACGGGCGACCTCGGTCATAAGACCCGCTTCCCACATTTCCGGATTCTTCGCGGGCGAAAAGCCGTCAAGAAACCAGGCATCGGCGACATGCGGCCAATCCGGCAGGGTCTGACGTGCATCGCCATACATGATCTCGACCTGTATGTTTCCGATGGAAAAGCGCGGGCCTTCGGCCAGCGCAGAAACGAGCGTCGAACCTTGGGCCATCACCTCGGGAAATGCCGCATGGGCGCGCAGCATGTCCGCGGGCAACATGGGAAAGGCCTCGAAACTTGTGTAACGAAGCGGCACCTCGATTCCCAGTGCCGATACTGCTCGCCACAGGGCCAACAGATTCAGCCCGGTGCCAAAGCCAAGTTCGGCAATGTGAAAGCCCGGAAAAAGGCGTGCTGGCAGACCGTTGCCCGCCAGAAAGACATGATGTGTTTCGGCCAGCCCGTCCTGAATCGAGAAATAGGGGTCGTCGAAACGCGCCGAAATCGGAATCCCGCCTTCTCGCCAGCCGATTTCTGCGTTCTGGTATGTAGCCGCCATCTGCCCTAAGCCTTTGCGCGGACCATGACGGAGACCGGTGGGAATGGCAACGCCAGCCACGTCCAGACCAGAGATAACAGTGCGCGGCGGCGGGATTTTTGGCCTGTCCTGTGCCTTTGCCCTGGTTCGGCGTGGTGCGCGCGTGCGTCTGGTTGAGTCCCGCGCGATTGGTGCAGGAGCATCCGGCGGACTTGTCGGTGCGCTGGCCCCGCATGTTCCCGAAAACTGGAACGAAAAAAAGCAGTTCCAGTTGGAAAGCCTACTGATGGCGCAGGGGTTCTGGGCGGATGTGGCACAACTTTCTGACAAAGATCCCGGATATGCCCGGCATGGGCGGCTGCAACCGCTGCTGCCGGGCGATGGGGCGTTGACACTGGCGCAGGAGCGGGGTCGCGGCGCAGCAGGGCTGTGGCAGGGGCAGGCGAAATGGCGCATCGCCAGTGGCGCGGCGTTCGGTGATTGGGGCGGCTTCGGACCGGTGATCCACGACACATTGTCTGCGCGGATCGCCCCGCGTGCCGCGCTGGCAGCGCTGGCGGCAGCGTTTCAGGGGTTGGGCGGCGATCTGGTGATCGGTGACGCACCCAATCAGGGCGCGGTGTTGTGGTGCACCGGAGCGGAGGGGCTTGCAGCCTTGATCGATCATGCGGGTCAGCCTGCCGGAACCGGCATCAAGGGGCAGGCCGCGCTTCTGGCCCATGATGCGCGCGATCTGCCGCAATGGCTGGCGGACGGTCTGCATATCGTGCCGCATGCCGATGGCACGGTTGCTATCGGGTCAACGACCGAGCGCGACTTCACCGCTGCGGATACGACGAATGATGCACTGGAAGCGTTGATCAGGCAGGCCCGCGCGCTGTGCCCTGTGCTGGCCGATGCGCCGGTCGTGGCACGCTGGGCGGGGCTGCGACCCCGTGCCATGTCCCGCGCACCGCTGCTGGGTCCATGGCCGGGACGGCCGGGGCATTATGTTGCCAACGGCGGTTTCAAAATCGGTTTCGGGATGGCTCCGAAAGTGGCCGAGGTGATGGCCGATCTGCTGCTGGAAGGCCGCGATACGATCCCCGGCGACTTCCGCACGCAGTAACAGTGCCGATCAGGCGCGGTCGATTTCCGCACGAAGCCCGGCCATCAGTTCGGCCAGAATCTTTTCGCTTTGCGGATTGATCAGGCGCCCGCTGTCATCGAACGCCTTTGATGCGGCTGGCAACAGGAACTCCGGCCCGGCAAGCACGCGCGCGCGAAACGGCACCATGCACAGGCGCAGCGAAAATTGCGCCCGCGCGCCGCCCGCTGGCCCCTCGGCAGCAGAAACCAGCGCCACGGGCTTGTCGCGCCAGACGCTGCCCTTGACCCGGCTGACCCAGTCCAGCGCGTTTTTCAGGCCGCCCGGAACGCCCCGATTGTATTCCGGGCAGGCAATGATGATGGCATCCGTCGTCCTGATCGCATCGGCCAGAGCCTGCACCGGGGCGGGGGTGCCCTCTGCCTCCTCAAGATCACCATCATAAAGCGGCAGGCGCAGATCGGCATCAGTCACGTCGGCCTTGCCGAACAGCCGGATCGCTTCCAGCAACAGCTTGCGGTTCACTGATGCCCTGCGCAGAGAGCCACATATCCCCAGAAGTTTCATCGCATGGTCCCCATTCTGCGGCCGGTGGGCCGGGCCTAGATGATGCTAGCGGCAGTCCGGGGAATGGCAAGTCAGCGCAGGTTTTGCGCCAGCTCTTCCAACTGGGTCGTGGCCATGCCCCAGCCTTGATGGAAACCCATGGTTTCGTGCTTCCGTGCGCCATCCGCGTCGGCGTGCAGCACGGTCGCGGTGTAAACCGTGCCGCCACCTGCCTCATCTCGAAGCGTCAGAACCACGGTCATCCCGAAGGCCTCTGGCGGGATTACATTTGGCCGGAATCCGGGACCAAGCGCGCTGGTCCAGACCAGCTTTTCCTGCGGAATGATTTCAAGATAACAGCCGGGCGCATTGTCAAAGACCTCTCCCTCCGGCCCCCTGATGATCGTGCCGAATGCCCCGCCGACGCGCAGGTCGATCACGGTATCCGTCGCCCGCCAGGGTTTCGGACAAAACCATTGTTCCAGCAAAACGGTTTCCGTCCAGCAGCGCCAGACCAGCGCGCGGGGGGCTGCAAGTTTGCGTTGCAGCACCAGATCGAAAGGTCCTTGCGAAGCGGTCATGACGTTTCCTTCTCCTGTCGTTTCAACTCAAGCGCCAGTGCATCCAGTGCATCCAGCCGCGCTTCCCACAACAACACCTGCGCATCGAACCAGCCTTCCACCTGTTTCAGCGCCAACGGATCGATCGCACAGGTCCGCGTGCGGCCTTGCTTTTCACTGCGGATCAGCCCGCTGCTTTCCAACACCTTCAGGTGCTGCATCACCGTGGGCAGAGCCATGCCGAAAGGTGCCGCCAGTTCGCTGACGGCAGCAGGCCCGCGGGTCAGCCGTTCCAGCATTGCCCGCCGTGTCGGATCGGACAGTGCGTGAAAGCGGCGGTCGAGTTGGGATTGCGTATTGTCGTGATACATAGTCATGTTACTAAGTATCATGATCGGGATGATCCCGCAAGTCGCGTTGACGGCGACGAATGCAGGCGGCAGGGTGCCATCATAAAAGGGGGACCGGTATGCGACACGGCGGCAGAATCCTGATCGATCAACTTCGGGCCGAAGGCATCACCCGCGTGTTTTCCGTTCCCGGTGAAAGCTTTCTTGCCGCACTGGACGCGCTGCACGACGCCGGAATTGAAAACATCGTTTGTCGCCACGAAGGGGCAGCCGCGATGATGGCGGAAGCCACCGGCAAGCTGACCGGCCAACCCGGTATCGCCTTTGTTACGCGTGGGCCTGGGGCAACCAATGCTTCGGCAGGGGTGCATGTGGCAATGCAGGACCAGACGCCGATGATCCTCTTTGTTGGCCAGATCGCCCGCGGACATCGTGACCGCGAGGCGTTTCAGGAGGTGGACTTCCGCGCCATGTTTGCCCCTCTGGCGAAATGGGTGGCGGAAATCGACGATACCAGCCGTATCCCCGAATATGTCAGCCGCGCTTTCCACACGGCCACCTCCGGTCGCCCCGGCCCGGTGGTGTTGGCTCTGCCAGAGGATATGCTTTCTGCGACCGTTGATGTGCCATCGCTGCCGTCTAGGGCTGCGCGTGCCCGCGCAGTCGCCCCGGAAACGGTGGCATCTGTCCGGGACGAAATCGCCCGTGCCCAACGCCCGCTGATCGTGGCGGGTGGTTCTATTTGGTCGCAGAAAGCCGCCGATGATCTTGCGCGTTTTGCCAAAGCGTCGGCTTTGCCTGTCGCTGTGACGTTCCGGCGTCAGGACCATATCGACAATGATCATCCGAATTACATCGGTGATCTGGGCGTGGGCATGAATCCGAAACTCGGCGCGCGCATGGCGGCTGCGGATGTTCTGCTGCTGCTGGGGACGCGTTTTGGTGACACGGCGACACGCGGATACGAGCTGCGCGATCCGGCCGCGCCGGGGTGTCGTATCGTGCTTGTGCACCCCGACCCCGATCTGCCGGGGCAGGTCTGGCGGCCCGATCTGGCCGTAACCGCAGACGTGTCCGAAACCGTTGCTGCGCTGGCCGATAGGCCGCTCGTTCCGCCCGATGCATGGATGGAAGCGGTACAGGCAGCGCGCGCGGAATATGAGAACTGGCAGAAGCCTGTTGCAACCCCTGGCAATGTACGGATGGAGGAGATCATCGGCTGGCTTTCAACCAACCTGCCGCCCGATGCAATCCTGACCAATGGGGCGGGCAATTACGCGGCCTTCCTGCACCGCTATTTTCGCTGGCACGTTTACGGCACGCAGCTTGCGCCGACCTCGGGCAGCATGGGCTACGGCTTTCCCGCCGCCATTGCCGCAAAACTGCACGATCGGTCGCGGATGGTGGTCTGTCTTGCCGGGGACGGCTGTTTCCAGATGACGCTGAACGAGATGTCGACGGCAGTGCAGCATGGCGCGGCAGTCATCGTCATCGTGGTCAACAACGGGCAATACGGCACGATCCGGATGCATCAGGAACGCCACTATCCCGGCAGGGTGTCAGGGACACAGCTTGCCAATCCCGATTTCGCGGCGCTGGCCCGCGCCTACGGCGGGCATGGCGAAACCGTGGAACATGGCGCCGATTTCCCTGCGGCTTTCGCCCGCGCCGCCGCATCGGGCGTGGTTTCCGTGATCGAGCTGCGGCTTGATCCCGAAGCGCTGTCCACCGGAATGACGCTGTCACAGACCCGCTCCGCAGGCATGATGGCCGCCCGACAACCCTGAGCCGCTTGCGGCGTCAGCGGAACCTACAGCTTCAGCGCCAGTTTCAGTGTTGTGGCGCAGGATTCCGGGCTGTCGGTCGCCGTATCGATGCCGATATCGTAGTTTACGCCGCGATGTACCCGTTCAAACTGCCAGCGCGCCAGCCCCGGCCTGCGGTCGCTGCGGCGGCGTTCGCGGGCTTCCAGCACGTCAAGGGGGGCATAAAGCCCGACAATATGCAGGCGACAGGACGCAAGCAGGCGGACATAGGCATCGGCGCCGCCTTCGTTCAGTGCATCATCGACGATCAGGTTATTGCCCTCGCGCGCCATTGCGGCAACGGCATGCCGCATTCCCGACATGACCGCCTGCGCATGCCGCCCCGTGCGAAGAACGGCGCTGGGTTGGCCGTTTTCGGTAAGAGTTTCATAATAGGTGCCCTCGGGATGATCACGGTGCGTGGCGGGCAGCATGTTAAGGAAATCCTCGCCCCGCACATGCAGGAACGGGGTTTCGGTGATCTTCTGAAGGGCCTGCGCGACCGATGTCTTGCCGACACTGCCGGGACCGTTCAGCAGGATGATGCGTGCGGGGCTTTTCATGTTGTCCTCATCGCAGGGGCGCTGTGCCCGGTCAGTTTCTTGTCGTTGGTCGGCCTGTCAGATGCTCAGGCAGATATACTTCATCTCCATGTAATCCTCGATACCATGGCGCGATCCCTCGCGACCCAGCCCCGATTGCTTGACCCCGCCAAAGGGTGCCACTTCGGTCGAGATGATGCCTGTGTTCACGCCGACCATGCCGTATTCCAGCGCTTCCTGAACGCGGGTGATACGACCGATGTCGCGGGCGTAGAAATAGCTGGCAAGACCGAAGATCGTGTCATTGGCATAGCCAATCACTTCTTCTTCCGTATCGAATTTGAACAGGGGGGCGACGGGACCGAAGGTTTCTTCCTGTGCGACCTTCATGCTTTGGGTAACGCCAGTGACGACCGTGGGCTGGAAGAAGGTGCCGCCGAGCGCATGGGGCTTGCCGCCGGTCAGCACCTTGCCGCCGTGCGACAGCACGTCGGCGATATGATCCTGCACCTTTTCCACCGCATCGTCATTGATCAGCGGCCCGGCTTCCACCCCTGCATCCAGCCCGTCGCCGACCTTCA
This sequence comes from Paracoccaceae bacterium, assembly GCA_051646105.1. Classification (GTDB taxonomy): domain Bacteria; phylum Pseudomonadota; class Alphaproteobacteria; order Rhodobacterales; family Rhodobacteraceae; genus JBOFCO01. The sequence continues at coordinate 340 of JBOFCO010000198.1, read as the reverse complement.
GCGCGGCAACGGCTTTGGCCAGTTTCTCGGCGAAAGCATCGTAAACCCCGGCCTGCACGTAAAGCCGGTTGGCGCAGACGCAGGTCTGGCCGTTGTTGCGGAACTTGGACAGCATCGCGCCCTGCACGGCGGCATCCAGATCGGCGTCGTCAAAGACGATGAAGGGCGCGTTGCCCCCCAGCTCCATCGAGCATTTCATCACCTGATCGGCGGCCTGTTTCAGCAGGATGCGGCCCACTTCGGTGCTGCCGGTAAAGGTCAGCTTGCGCACAAGCGGGTTCTCGCAGAACTCTTTCCCGATGTCGGAAGAGCGCTTCGAGGTGATGACCGAGAACAGCCC
>JBOFCO010000131.1:0-4823 GCA_051646105.1 Paracoccaceae bacterium | reverse complement strand
CCAAGGCAAGCCTGCAAACCCGCAGCTTCATCTCGGCCGCTTCCTTCCAGGAGACGACCAGGGTGCTGACCGAGGCGGCGGTTCAGGGCAAGCGCGACAAGCTTGTCGGCCTGAAAGAGAACGTGATCGTTGGCCGCCTGATCCCGGCGGGCACCGGCGGGGCGACCAGCCGCGTCCGGCGCATCGCCAACGAGCGCGACCAGGAGGTGATCGAGGCCCGTCGTTCCGAAGCGGAACCCGCTGCGGCGCTGGCGGCGCCATCGGCCGATTTCTCGGAAACGGTCGAAACGGCCATGGCCACGCCGGAAGCGCGCGACGACTACTGAGCGCGCTGACCGGTTCCTGATCCGGCATCTGACAACAAACCCCCGCCGTTGCAGGCGGGGGTTTTCGTTATGACGGGTGACTGATCGATGCCATGTCGCTGCCGAGCCGGGAGTCGGCAGAAACGACCTTACTGCCGGAAATCTTGCCTGCTACTACCGGAAAAACAGGCGGTGGTATCTTGGCAATATCCGAAAATACGCGGGGCGCGGTCTTGATGACCGTTTCCATGGCGGCTTTCACGATCAACGACGCTTTCATCAAGACGGCAACGGCCGACCTGCCGTTGTCGCAGGCCATTGTCATTCGCGGCGTGATGACCACGCTGGCGCTGGCCCTGATCGCCGCGCGGACAGGCGGCCTGCGCCTTGAGCTTGGGCCGACCGACCGATGGCGGCTGGGGTTGCGGACGGTGGGCGAGGTGATGAGCACGATCACCTTTCTGCTGGCCCTGCAAAGGATGGATTTCGCCTCGCTTTCCGCAGTCATGCAGGTTCTTCCGCTTGCCGTTACCCTGGCGGCGTTCCTGTTCCTGGGCGAACCGTTGGGCTGGCGGCGCATTCTGGCGATTGTCGTGGGGTTTGTCGGGGTTCTTCTGATCCTCAGGCCGGGTGCCGATGCCTTCAACCTGTGGTCGCTCATGGCGCTGATTGCTGTCGGTTTCATTGTTCTGCGCGATCTGACGACACGTCGCCTTTCTGTCGGGCTGCCTTCAACCATGGTTGCATTCGTGTCCTCTGCGGCGGTGCTGATGATGGGGGCTTTCCTGTCGGTTTTTGTCGACTGGCAACCCGTCATGTTGCGCCATGTTCTTCTGTTGACCGGGTCCGCGAGCTTTCTGATTGTCGGTTATGTTGCAGCGGTGGCGGCCATGCGCGTCGGTGAAATCGGTGTCGTTGCGCCGTTTCGATATACCGCGCTGGTCTTTGCGATCTTTCTGGGCTGGGCTGCGTTCGGTACGGCGCCGGATGGCTGGATGCTGGCGGGTGCTGCCATTGTCGTAGGTGCTGGCCTGTTCAGCTTTTACCGGGAACGCCAGCAATCCCGTCAGGCCGCAATGCGCTGAACGCCGGGTCAACAGGGCGGGCGCGCTGTTGACACCCCCCGCGATTCCCCCTATACGCACGCCACCCGGAGAGGGGGCCTTTGTGTCCGCGCTCTGGCTTAGCAGAATTGAGTGGTCATGATCCGGGTGCAATGCCCCGATCCTCTGGAATTCCACCGCACCGCCCCAGGCAAATGGGGCGTCTGCGGTTTTGGTGTTTTGTGGGCGCACAGGGCACATTGAAATGAAATGCCCCCGGAATGTCGTCGACGGACGGTGTTCGAACGGGTTGCAAAATAGGGCGAGAACGAATGCCGACGATCCAACAGCTTATCCGCAAGCCGCGGGAAGCCCGAGTGAAACGTTCCAAGTCGCAGCACCTGGAATCCTGCCCGCAAAAGCGCGGCGTCTGCACCCGCGTCTATACCACGACGCCGAAGAAGCCGAACTCGGCCATGCGGAAGGTTGCCAAGGTGCGCCTGACCAATGGCTTCGAGGTCATCAGCTATATCCCCGGTGAAAAGCACAACCTGCAAGAGCACTCTGTTGTGCTGATCCGTGGCGGTCGTGTGAAAGACCTTCCGGGCGTTCGCTATCACATCCTGCGCGGTGTCCTTGACACCCAGGGTGTCAAGGATCGTCGCCAGCGTCGTTCGAAATACGGCGCGAAGCGTCCGAAATAAGGAGAGGCAGAGATGTCCCGTCGTCACGCCGCTGAAAAGCGCGAAGTGCTTCCCGACGCCAAGTATGGCGACCGGGTTCTGACCAAGTTCATGAACAACCTGATGGTGGACGGCAAGAAATCCGTCGCTGAAACCATCGTCTATTCGGCGCTGGACCGCGTTGAATCGCGCCTGAAGCGCGAGCCGATCGAAGTGTTCCGCGAGGCGCTGGACAACGTGAAGCCGTCGCTGGAAGTGCGCTCCCGCCGTGTGGGCGGTGCGACCTATCAGGTTCCGGTCGAGGTCCGCCCCGAGCGCCGCGAGGCGCTGGCGATCCGCTGGCTGATCACCGCCGCGAAGAACCGCAACGAGAACACCATGGAAGAACGTCTGGCGGCCGAGCTGCTGGATGCTGTGAACTCGCGCGGGACTGCGGTGAAGAAGCGCGAAGATACCCACAAGATGGCCGACGCGAACAAAGCGTTCAGCCATTATCGCTGGTAAGGGTTCCGATCATGGCACGCGAATACCCCCTGAACCGCTACCGCAACTTTGGCATCATTGCCCATATCGACGCGGGCAAGACCACGACGACAGAGCGCATCCTGTATTACACCGGCAAGTCGCACAAGATCGGCGAAGTGCACGACGGTGCTGCGACCATGGACTGGATGGAGCAGGAACAAGAGCGCGGGATCACGATCACCTCTGCCGCCACAACCACGTTCTGGCAGCGCACGATCGATTCCTCGGACCAGTCGAAAGACGACAAGTTCCGCTTCAACATCATCGACACCCCCGGCCACGTCGACTTCACCATTGAAGTCGAACGTTCGCTGGCCGTGCTTGACGGTGCCGTGGTGCTGCTTGACGGCAACGCAGGCGTGGAGCCGCAGACCGAAACCGTCTGGCGTCAGGCCGACCGCTACAAGGTTCCGCGGATCGTGTTCGTCAACAAGATGGACAAGACCGGTGCGGATTTCTTCAACTGCGTCAAGATGATCCGTGACAGGACCGGTGCCAAGCCGATGCCGATCCAGATTCCGATCGGTGCCGAAGACAAGTTGGAAGGCATCGTCGACCTGATCACCATGGAAGAGTGGGTCTATCAGGGCGAAGACCTGGGTGCGTCGTGGAAGCGCCAGCCGATCCGGGCAGAGCTGAAGGGCACCGCCGATGAATGGCGCCACCACATGCTCGAGCTTGCGGTCGAGATGGACGATGCGGCGATGGAAGCCTATCTTGAGGGCAACGAGCCGGACGAGGATACGCTGCGCAAGCTGATCCGCAAAGGCACGCTCGACATCGCATTCGTTCCGATCCTTGCCGGATCGTCGTTCAAGAACAAGGGCGTGCAGCCGATGCTGAACGCCGTGGTCGATTACCTGCCGTCGCCGCTGGACGTTCCGGCCTATACCGGCTTTGCGCCGGGCGACGAGACGGAAACCCGCAACATCGAGCGTTCGGCCGATGACTCGCAGCCCTTCTCGGCGCTGGCGTTCAAGATCATGAACGACCCCTTCGTCGGTTCGCTGACCTTTACCCGCATCTATTCGGGCGTCCTGAAAAAGGGCGACCAGATGCTGAACTCGACCAAGGGCAAGCGCGAGCGCGTTGGCCGCATGATGATGATGCACGCCATCAACCGCGAGGAAATCGAAGAAGCCTTCGCGGGCGACATCATCGCGCTGGCCGGTCTGAAGGAAACCACGACGGGCGACACGCTGTGCGATACGGCAAAGCCGGTGGTTCTGGAAACCATGACCTTCCCCGAGCCGGTGATCGAGATCGCGGTGGAGCCGAAATCGAAGGCCGATCAGGAAAAGATGGGTCTGGCGCTGGCGCGTCTGGCCGCCGAAGACCCGTCCTTCCGTGTGGAAACCGATTTCGAATCGGGCCAGACGATCATGAAGGGCATGGGCGAACTTCACCTCGACATCCTGGTTGACCGCATGAAGCGGGAATTCAAGGTCGAGGCGAATATCGGTGCGCCGCAGGTGGCATACCGCGAGACCATCTCGCGCGAAGCCGAAATCGACTACACCCACAAGAAGCAGACCGGTGGTACGGGCCAGTTCGCCCGCGTCAAGCTGGTCATCACCCCGACCGAGCCCGGCGAAGGCTATTCGTTCGAAAGCAAGGTCGTTGGTGGTTCGGTGCCGAAGGAATATATCCCCGGCGTCGAAAAGGGCATCAAGTCGGTGATGGACAGCGGTCCGCTTGCCGGTTTCCCGGTGATCGACTTCAAGGTGGCGCTGATCGACGGTGCCTTCCACGATGTCGACTCGTCGGTTCTGGCCTTTGAAATCGCCTCGCGGGCAGGGATGCGCGAAGGTCTGAAAAAGGCCGGTGCAAAACTGCTGGAACCGATCATGAAGGTCGAGGTTGTGACCCCGGAAGAATACACCGGCGGCATCATCGGTGACCTGACCAGCCGTCGTGGCATGGTGCAGGGTCAGGACAGCCGTGGCAATGCCAACGTCATCGCGGCGATGGTCCCGCTGGCCAATATGTTCGGCTACATCAACAACCTGCGCTCGATGTCTTCGGGCCGCGCGCAGTTCACGATGTCGTTCGACCATTACGAGGCCGTTCCGCAGAACATCTCGGACGAGATCCAGAAGAAATACGCATGACGTGGTGGGCGGTTAGCCCACCCTACCAACCCGTAGGGTGCGTGATTTCACGCACCACCACCGAACCAAGGAGGCCATGATGGCGAAGGCAAAGTTTGAACGGAACAAACCGCATGTGAACGTTGGCACGATTGGCCATGTTGACCATGGCAAGAC
>JBOFCO010000080.1:0-16678 GCA_051646105.1 Paracoccaceae bacterium | reverse complement strand
AATCGCTGACGCTGGAAGACATGCTGCGGTCGCCAGGCACGGCCAGTCAGGTGATCGGCGGCACCGCAGCCGCGGGCTGACCGTCAGCCCGTTACCGCCGCCTCCGCCGCGCCGGTCAGGAAAGCCACCCCGTTCGCGCCAAGTTCCAGCACGGTTTCCGAAAGCGCCGCATTTTGCGCGGGCCCGGTCAACCGCAAGCCGGGTGTTACGGTCACGCGGCGTGGAGCGACCCCAAGGTTGAAGACGCACAACACGGCATCCGTCCCGTCGCCACGCCGATGCGCCAGAACCGGGTCGGGTGCATCGAAAAAGGTCGTGCCCCCCGAAACCAGCGCCGGACAGGCGCGGCGAAAGGACAGCATCGCGCGATAGCTTTCCAGCACCGATCCGGCCACGCCGTCCTGCGATGCCACGTTGCGGGCAAGCTGCGGGGATTTGACAGGCAGCCACGGCCTTCCGGTGGTAAATCCGCCCGCCGCGCTGGCATCCCAGACCATCGGGGTGCGGGTGTTGTCGCGGCCCACCGGCTCTGGCCAGAAGGCGATGCCTTGCGGATCGATCAGTTCCTCAAAGACCAGTTCGGTGTCGGTCTGGCCCAGTTCCTCGCCCTGCCACAGACAGATCGATCCCTGAAGCGAAAGCAACAGCATGCCCGCCTGCCGTGCCAGCGCGTCAAGGCTTTCGCCATGGTCCCGCCAGCGCGTCGCATGGCGGACGACATCGTGGTTGGAAAAGGCCCACATTGGCCAGCCTTCGGGCGCGCCCGTAAAGAAATCGGTGATGCAGTTGCGGAAAAAGGCGGGGCTGTAGTCATAGCCCATCATCTCGAACGAATAGCATTGATGCAGGCGACCGGGTGCGGTGTATTCCCCCATCATCCGGATGGCGTGATGACTTTCGCCCATTTCGCCCACCGTGGCGCGGTCGGCGTAATCATTCATGATCCGGCGGATGCGTTCCATCCAGCCAAGGTTTTCCGGCTGGTTCTTGGAAAACAGATGATACTGCATGAAATAGGGGTTGGGTTCCGGCTTGTCCTTCACCCGGTAGTCGGCGGCGTCGCAGCGCAATTGCCGGTCGTGGTAGAAGTAGTTCACCGTGTCGAAGCGAAAGCCGTCGACACCACGATCCAGCCAGAAGCGCAGGTTGCCCTCGTGCCAATCCACCACATCGGGATTGTGAAAGTTGAAATCCGGCTGCTCGGTCAGAAAGTTGTGCATATAGTATTGCTTGCGCCGGGCATCCCATGTCCAGGCCGGGCCGCCAAACACCGACAGCCAGTTGTTCGGTGGCGTGCCATCGGCCTTTGGGTCGGCCCATACATACCAGTCCGCCTTGGGATTGGATCGGTTCGCGCGGCTTTCCTGAAAGAACGGATGTTTGTCGGATGAATGGCTGAGCACCTGATCGATGATGATCTTCAGCCCAAGCTGATGTGCCCGCGTCACCAGCGTGTCGAAATCGGTCAGCGTGCCGAAAACCGGATCGACGTTACGGTAATCCGAAACGTCATAGCCCATATCGAGCATGGGAGAGGTGAAAAACGGCGAAAGCCAGACCGCATCGCAGCCCAGCCGGGCGATGTGGTCAAGCCGTCGGGTGATACCGGGCAGGTCACCAACACCGTCCCCGTCGGAATCCTGAAATGACCGGGGATAGACCTGATAGGTCACGGCGCCACGCCACCAGTCTTTCATTCTGTCCTCCGGGTTTTCGCGCAGGATAAGCCGGGGCGGTGCCGATACAAGGCAAACCTTTCGCCGACACGGCAAACACCGGCGATCCTGCATCTGGTCTGGCCCGGATGTTTTCCAGACGGGCGGTTTGCCGGCTACGCATGTCGCGCCGGATGAATGTTGTATAAATGCTGCTTCGTTGCCGCCATGCCGCGTTGCAACTTGACATTTCGGCCATTTGGCAAGTTTCCGCCCATGCCGATGTTGGCTTCGTGCAAGTTCTTTCTCAACCCCGTCGCAGCCTCTACCGTTTCCATTGAAGAATCGCTGCTGCCACGGGGCTTCAACAATGACATTCCGACTCTGCCTTGCCGCTGCGCTTGCGGCGACTGTTCTTTCTGTAACCGCCGCCCGCGCTGTCGAGTGCAAGGCCGACGCTGCCACATCCAGATCGCTGATCCAGATGGTCAATGCGGAACGGGCCGATCGTGGCTATCCGCCTGTGGTGCTGTCGGATGAACTGAACCGCATCGCGGCACGTCATGCCTGCGACATGGCGCGTCGCGGTTATTTCGGCCATCGTTCGCCCGAGGGCACCAACCTCAAGGGCCGCGTCTATCAGTCCGGCTACAAGGCCTGCCAGGCGGCGGAAAATCTGGTGCGTGGCGTGGTGACGCCGCAGCAGGCCAGTGATGCGTGGATGGGATCGCGGGGCCACCGCAGCAACATCCTGTGGCGCGGCGTGGAAGAGGCCGGCATCGGTTTGTCGGGCAAGGGCGCGAATATGAAATGGGTGCTGGTTCTGGCCCGCGCCTGCTGACCTCGCTCAGACCTCGACCCAGATTGTCACGGGGCCGTCATTCGTAAGGTTGACGGCCATGTCTGCACCGAAACGGCCCCGCGCGGTTTCGATGCCAAGTTTGCCCATCTCGGCGATAAAGACTTCATACAACCTTTCGCCGTGCTCGGGCCGCGCGGCGGCTGAAAATCCGGGCCGGTTTCCCCGTGATGTGTCGGCGGCCAATGTAAACTGGCTGACGACCAACGCCGCGCCGCCAGTATCCTTCAGCGACAGGTTCATCTTGCCATCTGCATCGCGGAAGATGCGCAGCTTGCTGACCTTGGCCGCCAGTTCGGCGGGTTTTTCCTCACCATCGCCCTGCATGGCGCAGACCAGCACCATCAATCCCGGCCCGATACGGCCCAGAACCTCGCCTTCTACCGCGACGGATGCCTGACTGACCCGCTGAACCAGGGCGCGCATCAGGCCAGTTCGTCAGCCCAGGGCGGGTTGGCGCCGGGGCGGCTGACAGTGATTGCGGCGGCGCGTGTGCCCAGCATCAGCGCTGCATCCAATGCGTCGGCCGACAGGGCCGCAACGCCTGTCTTGGTCAGAAGTCCGGCGCGATGCAGCGCCGTCAGGACACCTGCGTTGAACGTATCACCCGCACCTACGGTATCTGCTACCGTGACCTTGGCCGCCGCGATGAACCGGTCTTGCGTGGCGGTGATCGCCCGCGCCCCCTTTGATCCTTCGGTGATGAAAACCACCTTCGGTCCGCGCGCGATCAGCTTGCGGGCAAAAGCGGTGTGATCGGCTTCCCCAAAGATCTTCTCGATCTCTTCATCGGCCAGTTTCACGATATCCGCAGCGGCCATCATCCTGTCGACCCGCGCAATATAGCGCGCTTTCGTGCCGGGATTCAGCCCTTCCTGCGCGTCGACAAAGGCAGCGCGGAAATTCGGGTCGATCATGGTGACGCGTGCAGCGGCCTCTCGCGTCTGCAACGCCTCGTAGGTGCTGGCGGCAGGGTCGTTGACAAGCGAGATGCCGCCAAAGAACAGCGCCTGGACGCCAGCGGGCAGGGCGGGCAGATCGCTTGCCGTCAGCATCCTTCCGGCCGTGTTTTCATCGTAAAAGCCATAGGTCGCATTGCCAGCCGTCAGCTTGACAAAGGCCAGCGTCGTGGGGCGTCCGTTGCGGACGGCAAGCGACAGGTCAACCCTGGACGCTTCCAGCGTATCGGCCAGCAACTGCCCCATCAGATCGGTCGATATGCCAGAGAAGAAGGCCGAGGGAACGCCAAGCCGACCCAGAGCGATGGCGGTATTGAACACCGCGCCACCGGCATAGGGGGCATAGGCCGCTTCGCCCTCGGCAGATTTCCGGGGCAGCATGTCAATCAGCGCCTCGCCGCAGGACAGGATCATGATCGGAACCTCAGCATCATGTTAGCGTTAACAGAAAGCCATAACCCAGACAGCCCAACCGATCAACGCCCCGCTGTCAGCGGAACTGGATACGGAAACTGCCGGTTTCGGCATATTGCGACAGGTAGACCGCCGCGCCAACGGCAATTGCCACGCCAAGTGCTGCAAAAAACACTTTCCACCCCGACCAGGGTCTTTCGCCTTGCACCCGGCCCGTCTGTCCGTTGACGACAAAGCGGAACGTACGCCCGCGGTATTTGTAGGCCGCCAGCCAGACCGGCAGCAGCACATGCTTGAACGTGACGGCGCCAAGCGCGGTATCGATGTCGCGGATGCGCTGGGCATCGCCGCCGATGTCAAATTTCACGTCGCGTTCGATCACCTGATCCATGATCGCGCGGGCTTCCCCGAAGCCCTCTTCAAGCGGAACGGTGTAGCTTTCGGCACGGAACCCGGCCAGGAATTCAGGCCGGTAGGGTTCCAGCGACTGAAGCTGCCACGGCGCAAGTCCGTCGGTATACTGCTTGGGCAGCGATTTCGACGCCAGGATCAGGATATCATCGAAAAACCGGGCCACGCGCCCGGATGCGGGCGACCAGCGGATATGCTGGACACGGCGGGATTCGTTGCGGCTGCGTCCGTCCGGGCCGCGCACCGTCACCGTTTCCGTGGTGTAATAGACGGTGCCGCGCTCGCCGTGGTAGCTGCTTTTTGTATCGGCATCGAAGGTCCAGTAAGGAACATACACACCCTGCAAGGCACGGCCCCGGCGGGAGTAATCCACAAGACCACCCGGCGCGAACCACAGACTGCCCAGCCAGTCGGTCATCGCCTTGCGCGCCTCTGGTTCGGTCAACGCAAAGGGCAACACACCCCGCGGCTTTATCTGCCGGTGCGGCCCGCTGTCTGCCACCACGGGCGTTGCGCAGAACGGGCATTCGGCGGCATGAACCGCCGGATCGAATTCCACCACCGCGCCGCAGTTCGGGCAATGCGAACTGCGCTGCTCGATGATATCCGTCTCGGGCAGTTGCGCCTCGATCGCGTGGCGCAGGTCAAGCTCCTTGATCGGTTGAACGCGGAACCCCGACCCTTCGATTTCCGTGACTGCGCCGCAGTGATCGCAGACAAGCTGCAACTGACCCGGCGCGAAACGCAGGTCGGCCCCACAGGACGTGCAGGGAAAACGGCGGTCCGCCGCCAGCTCTGTCGACGCTTCTTCGGCCATCGGGCGTCAGCCCTTGGGCGGCGGGGGCGGGGCGATCGTGAAAAGCTGGGCCAGCGCCGACACATCGCCCGCGGGCAACCAGCCGTCCTGCCCGGCGGTCCAGACCAGGGTGTCGCGGGTTACGCCACCGGCCGCAACCTGCCGCCCGATGGAGGCACGGGAAAATGGTCCCTTCGGCTCGCCCCCCTCCGCAACATGCCAGACGGCCTCGCTGCCCGGAAGTGGCGGCGGTGTCACCGTCGCGGCTGGCACCGTGCCCCATGGCCCGGCCTGACCGGCCTGTGCACCCAGCACCATGCCCATGCCCGCGCCCATTGCCCCGTTCGGGTTCAGGGCCGCATTTGTCATCGCCTCTGCCTGCGCATATTGGCCGAAACGGTTCAGGTCGCCCACGATCCCGATAGAGGACCGCTTGTCCAGCATCCGCTCCACCTCTTCGGGCAGCGAGATGTTCTCGATGTAGAATTCTGGGATCGACAGGCCATAGGCTGCCACGGCGGGCTCTATGGCGCGCGCGATCAGCTTGCCCAGATCGGCGGTGTTGGCGGCCATGTCCAGCACCGGAACGCGTGAGGATGCCAGAACACGGCTGGCTTCCTGCACGATGATGTTGCGGATCTGGAAGGCGATTTCATCGGCGGTGAATTCCCCGTCGGTGCCGACGATTTCGGTGATGAACCGCCCCGGATCGGCCACCCGCATCGTGAATGTGCCATAGGCGCGCAGCCGCACCGGGCCAAATTCGGGATCGCGAACGATAATCGGATTCTTGGTGCCCCATTTCTGGTCGTTGAAACGGGTGGTATTGACGAAATAGATTTCCGACTTGAACGGCGACCGAAAGCCGTGATCCCAGTGCTGAAGCGTGGTCAGGATCGGCATGTTGTTGGTTTCAAGCATGTAAAGGCCGGGCTTGAACACATCGGCCAGCTGCCCTTCGTGCACAAAGACCGCTGCCTGACCTTCGCGCACGGTCAGCTTGGCACCATACTTGATTTCATGACCCTCGCGCTCGAACCGCCAGACCATGGTGTCTCGGGTGTCATCCGTCCAGTGGATGACATCGATGAACTCGCCGCTCAGAAAATCAAGAATGCCCATAGTGTTCCTCCGGGTCTTGGGTTCAGGGTTTGCCGCTCAGCAGTTCACTGGTTATCTGTCCGGCGATTGGCCTGGCCTCGGCTTCCGACATTCCGACGCGCAACCGGGGATCATACAGCATCTTCAGCAACAACTCGTCATGCCGGGTCAGCAGGGCGAACTCCTCGTCATCGTTGAAGATCGACGGGCGGATCGCGGCGTCATTGGCAAGGCCCAGGCCCTGCGCCACTTCCTCGTGCAGGCAAAGCGACCGCAGGCCCGGTGGATGTTCGGCGCGTATGACGGCAACGGCGCGGGTATAGGGTTTGCCCGGCCCCGCCGAAAAGGCCAGAACAACGCAGAAAGTCGATTTTGGCATCAAGGTGATGGCAGCCGCGTCTGAAGCAGAGATGCCCGGAACCAGGCGGCTTAGCGCATCGCCATAGTCCCGGCGTTCGTCTTCATCCAACACCAGAACGGTGAAGTTTCCGCCGGTCTCCGCCATGCGGATCGGATGGCCCGTCGCCCGCGACAACCGTGCGGTCAGTGCGGTCAGCTCTGCCTGATCGGCGCTGGCCCGCTCCGGGCGGGTCGATGCGCCGTGGATCATCGTCACCCGAACCGGCTGTTCCCAGCGCCGCAGTCGGGCCGCGGTTTCCTGCGCGACAAGCGTGCCGCCGACATCTGTAAATTCGTCGTAAAGTGCGATCCGAAGGAAGTTTTCGGCCAGCTTTTCCGCCGATACCGGCACATCACGCCCGTCATCGGTCCGCATCAGCCCGCGCGCGCGAAGTCCGGCGTCGACGGCGGCATAATGCGCCGAAAGCGCACGGCTTTCGGATGAGGGTTGACGGGATGTGTCGACGGGACCGGCTGGCGCCGCTGGCGCTGCGGGCGCCGGGGCAATGGTCACAGGGGCACAGCCGGCCGAAACGACCGTTGCCAGAACCCCCGCGATCCACCAGCCTGCTGTCATGCTGCTCCCGGTTGCTCAGCCCTGCGCCGCGCCGTTGGACCTGGATCGCGCCGCCGCCAGCGTCGTGCGCAGTTCGGCCTCCATCTTCTTCAACTCCGCCTCGGCCGCAGCCCGTTTTGCTTTGCCTGCATCGGCAATGCGCAAGGAATCTTCGATGGTGCCGATCAGTTCGGCATTGGCGATCTTGACGGCCTCGATATCGAACACGCCGCGTTCCATTTCGGTGCGGACCATTTCATTGGCCTGCCGCAGGTTCTTGGCATTTGCGGTCAGCAGTTCATTCGTCAGGTCGTTGGCGTCACGCACCGCGCTTGCCGCTTCTGCAGACCGCTGGATCGTCACGGCCTGTGCCAGCTGCGTTTCCCAAAGCGGCACGGTGTTGACCAGTGTCGAATTGATCTTGGTGACCAGCGACTTGTCGTTTTCCTGCACCAGCCGGATCGACGGCAGCGACTGCATCGTCACCTGCCGCGTCAGCTTCAGGTCATGCACGCGCCGATCAAGATCGTCGCGCGCAGAACGGATATCGCGCAGCTCCTGCGCCTTCATCACCTTGTCGGCTTCCGGCGCGGCGGCAACCTCTGCCTCCTTCGCCGGGATCAGCGTGGCATCGATCTCACGCAGCTTTTCCTCGCCCGCCGCGATGTACAGCGCAAGTTCGTCGTAGAAATTCAGCGTCTTGTCATAGAGCATGTCCAGCGACTTGATGTCTTTCAGAAGCTTGTGCTCGTGCGTCAGCAGGTTGCCGGTGATCTTGTCGATCTGGCCCTGCACCTGTTCGAACCGGGCCAGGAATTTCGCGAAGGGTGCGGTGCGGCCCAGCAGGCGTTCCCACCAGCTTGCCTTGCGCCGCACGTCCAGTTCAGAAACCGAAAAGCCACGAATGGTGGTGACGATTTCGCGCAGGCTGTCGCCCGCCGGACCCACATCCTTGTTCTTCACATCGGCCAGCATCGACTGGCTGATCTGTTGCAATTCGCTTTGCGCGGCAGAACCGAAATTCACGATGGAGCCGGTATCCGACAGATTGATTTCCGCCATGCGCTTGCGGATCGCCTCTGCCATCGGGGCCGGGGCGCTGGCAAGGGGAACGATCTGGTTCGCGGGCACGGGTTCTGGCAGCACGACGGCTGTCACCTCCTGCACGGCGGCAAGGCTTTCGGCGGCTTTGGTACGGATATCGGTCATCACACTCTCCGGAGTCTGGGGCGGGTCACTCTGCCCGCACGCCTTCACGCTGCAAACGGTCGCGCAGCACGTCGATTTCGATATTCAGGTCACTGCGGTCATCCAGCAGCATCTGCCGCCTGCGCGCGGCGAAATTGGTTTCAAGATCCTCCAGAAGCGCCTCGTAATCCGCACGCGCCTGCGCATCGCGGGTCGCCACCCAGATATCGGCAAATTTCGCCGTCGCGTCGCGCGCGCCCATCAGATAGACGCCCATGTATTTCCGTGCCCCGGTCAGGTCGCGGGGGTCGGCCTCTACCGTGCGGAACAGGTCGCGCGCGGCGGCCTGGAATTTCTCGACCCGCGCCAGCAGCGTGCGGTCGTTGGTACGCAGGATCGCATCCTTCATGCCTGCCAGATAACCTTCCGCCTCGCCCACCGCACGGGCGACACGTTCGGTCTGGAAGGGATCCATCCCCTCCATCCCCTTGTCACGCATCGGATCTGGGCCAAAGGCCAGTAGATGCAAGACCAGACCCAGGACACCAAAGATGACCGGATGCAGCAGGCTGCCGTCGGGCACATATCCACCCACAAACAGGCCAACTCCGGTCAGCGCCGCCGCGATCAGCTTGCGGGGCAGGGCCGGGCGGCGGGCGACGGGGCGTGCATCATAGGCTTCCTGGGCATGGATGCCCTCGCGCGTGAGCCAGGCCGCAAGGATCAGGATCAGGAAGGCTGTGATGTCCAGCCCCATACGCACCGGTTCCTGCCGAAAGCTGAACAGCAGGAAGGGCAGGGTTGCCATGAACATCATGTTCAGCCGCGCTGCCGCCCGACTGCGCCTGCGTCCCTCGAACGGGCCACGCGACCCGTTTCCGGGCTGCGGGTCAGGGCTGTGCGGGCCGCCATATCGCTGTGCCATCACTACTGGCCCCCCGAGGTGCCGACATAAAGGATCAGCGCCAGAAGCGCGAAATATGCGATCCGCTGAAAACCGTTGTCGGTCATCATTCCCCCGGCTGCGTCCGTCGCAGCGTCCTGAAAGGTATATGGGATCGCGGCGCGACCTTCCAGAAGCAAGGCAGGGGGGAATTTTGTTTGCGGCAAAGCCTTGCCGTCCCGGATTTCCCGTCAGCCGCGCTTTGGCTTGCCGGGTGGGCGCGGTTTTCCCGGTGGCTTTGCAGGGCCGCGCGGCACGGCGGGTCTGGCCATGGGGCCATCCGAAGCATCGATGGGCCTGCGCGGGGCGCGCGTGGCCTTGCGCAGCGTCTCGGCATCCGAAGAGAGGCGCGCAGGCGGCTTCGGTGCGCCGGGCTTGCCCGGACCGCCCCGCTTCACCGGGGCAGCTGCCCCCGGCTTTTTCGTCGAAGCGGGTTTGCGACCCTGCGGCTTTGGTTTGGCCCAGCCTTCGGCGCGCTCCTCCAGCCCCAACTGATCGCGCAGGATGCGGGGCTTCACCTCCTCGACCTCTCCCGGTTTCAGGGTGCCAAGCCGGAATGGCCCATAGCTGATGCGGATCAGGCGGTTCACATCGATCCCGATGCTGCCGAGCGCGCGGCGGATTTCGCGGTTTCGCCCCTCCCGCAGCCCGATCGTCAGCCAGGCATTCGCACCCTGATGCCGGTCCAGCGTTACTTCCATCGGCTGGAAATGTTCGCCCTCAACCGTCACTCCCTTGCGCAGGGGGGCAAGATCATCGGTCGTCGGATTGCCCTTGATGCGAACCCGATAGCGCCGCAGCCAGCCCGTGGCGGGCAATTCCAGTTTGCGTTTCAGCTCGCCGTCATTGGTCAAAAGCAGCAGACCTTCGGAGTTGAGGTCAAGCCGGCCAACAGACATAACGCGCGGCAGTTCCGGCGGCAGAGTGGAAAACACCGTAGGCCGCCCCTTTTCGTCGCGCTCGGTCGTCACCAACCCTTCGGGCTTGTAATAAAGCCACAGGCGGGGCGGTTCGGGCTCTGCAAGGGCCACGCCATCGACCGCCACCCGGTCACGCGCCCCGATGTTCAGGGCCGGGCTGCCGATCACCTTGCCATTCACAGAAACCTTGCCTTCGGCGATCATACGCTCCGCGTCGCGACGCGAAGCAACGCCGGCGCGGGCCAGCACCTTGGCGATGCGGTCGCCTTTTGGCGTTTCGCCCTTTGCGTCGACTGGGGCGGATTTTTCGGGTCTCTCGGTCATACCCTGCCCATAGCGCGGTTTGTGCCTGCGCGAAAGCGGCTTGCGCGGAAGGGGCCGCTTGCGGCACTCAGGCGTATGACCTTTCGCAGCCACATGGATATCGCGCTGGACGAAGCCCGTGCCGCAGAAGCGCGCGGCGAGGTGCCGGTGGGCGCGGTGATCGTTTCGCCGCAGGGTCAAGTGATCGCCCGCGCCGGGAACCGCACGCGTGAACTTTGCGATCCGACTGCCCATGCCGAGGTGCTGGCGATCCGCGCCGCCTGCACCGCACTGGGCAGCGAGAGACTGACCGGCTGCGATCTCTATGTGACGCTTGAGCCCTGCCCGATGTGTGCCGCCGCGATTTCCGCCGCACGTATTGCCCGGCTTTACTACGGGGCGGCCGATCCCAAATCCGGCGGTGTGGCGCAGGGCGCGCGGGTTTTTTCCCATCCGCAGTGCCACCATGTGCCCGAGGTTTACGATGGCATCGGCGCGGCCGAGGCGCAGGCGCTGCTGACCGCATTTTTCCGCGAACGCCGCTGAAGGGTACGATTGGCGGGGATGGAGCCGGTCAGGCTAGGCGGAATGCCTGTCAGATCGTGATGGGCGCCATCACCTGCGGCTCGATCACCCGCACGCCCGGCAGGCCGTCCACCAGCAGTTGCGCCGATTGCTCAAGCAGCGGGAAGGTGCGGTAGTGACAAGGGATCACGGTTGAAAAATGGAAATATCGCCGTGCTGCCCAGGCCGCGCGGGCCATATCCATCGTGTAATGGCCGCCGCAGGACAGGATGCCGATGTCGGGATTGTGCAATTCGCCCATCCATTCCATATCGGCCATGATGTCGGTGTCGCCGCTGACATAGATGGTGTGGCCCTCGCCCGCGATCATGAAGCCCGCCGCCGATCCACCCGGCAGCAGGCCGCCCGGCTGAAAGTCGATGCTGGCGGAATGGGTGGCATGGACCATCGTCACCGCCACCCCGTTGCAGTCGATGGTGCCGCCCTTGCCGAAGCCGATGGTCTGGCAGGTGGCTTTCGCATTCAGCCATTCCGAAATTTCGTGGATGCAGGCCAGCGGCACGGCGCATTCCGCCGCAATCTGCGCGGCATCGCTGGCATGATCGCCATGCGCATGGGTCAGCAGGATATGCGTCGCCCCCGCCAAGGCTTCGTCACGATGGTCGGCCGGAAACAGTGGATTGCCGGTCAGCCAAGGGTCGATCAGCAGGACCGCACCGCCGATTTCAAGACGAAAGCCGGAATGACCAAGCCAGATGATCTTCATTTTGCGCTCCATTGCCGCTGTCGGGGCGAGGATAGCACAACTTCAGCGCGGGTCGGAATGACCGGGCGGAAAGCCGCCCCTTGCCGGATCGCGGGCAATCGATCAATGATCATGCCGAACAAACCGGACGCACATCATGCTTGACCAGATCACCGCACAACTGACCGACCCTTTCCGCATCGTGCTGCTGATCGGGCTGTTCGTCACCATGGCGCGGACAGAGGCGGCGACGGGCCGCTGGCTGCCGCTGGCGCTGGGCATCGCCTTTGTTGCCGCATTGATCCCGCTGACGATCCAGCGACCGGAAGGGTCAGTGGTTACGCCGATCCTGACGGGGCTTGTGGCGAACGTCGTCATTGTCGCGCTGATCCTTTTGGCGCATGGGCTTTGGAAAAGGTCGCGCGGCGGCTAGGCCCGCTTGAAGCTGTCGGCTGCGGGCGCTAAACCGCCGTGGCATTGCAACGGAGCCTGACATGGCCATCGATATCGACACGGCGCGCAAGGTCGCCAAGCTGGCCCGTATCCGGGTAGAGGAAGCCGACCTGCCTGCGCTGGCAGGGCAGCTTTCCGGTATTCTCGGTTTCATGGAACAGTTGAACGAGGTCGATGTGAACGGGGTGGAGCCGATGACGAGCGTGACGCCGATGCGGTTGAAGCGCCGCGCCGATGTGGTGACGGACGGGAACATCCAGGCGCAGATTCTGTCGAACGCGCCTGATGCGCGCGAGGGCTTCTTTGCCGTGCCGAAGGTGGTGGAATGACACGCCTGAACGAATTGACCATCACCGCCGCGCGGGATGCGCTGAAAAGGGGTGAGGTGACTTCGGTCGAACTGACCAATGCCTGCCTTTCGGCGATTGCCGCTTCGGGCAAGCTGAATGCCTTTGTCCACAACACGCCCGAAATTGCCCGCGAAAGGGCAACGGCTGCGGATGCCCGGATCAAGGCAGGCGATGCCCCGGCGATGTGCGGCATACCCGTGGGGATCAAGGATCTGTTCTGCACCAAAGGCGTGGCCTCTCAGGCCGCCAGCCGTATTCTGGAAGGCTTCCGCCCCGAATACGAATCCACCGTCAGCCAGCAGCTTGCCGATGCAGGTGCAGTGATGCTGGGCAAGCTGAACATGGACGAATTTGCCATGGGTTCGTCGAATGAAACCAGCGTTTATGGCAATGCGGTGAACCCGTGGAAGGTGGATGACCGGCTGTTGACACCGGGCGGATCGTCGGGCGGCTCGGCCTCTGCCGTCGCGGCCGACCTGTGTCTTGCTGCCACCGGCACCGATACCGGCGGGTCGATCCGCCAGCCTGCCGCCTTTACCGGCATTGTCGGCATCAAGCCCACCTATGGCCGCTGCTCGCGCTGGGGGATCGTGGCCTTTGCCTCGTCTCTTGATCAGGCCGGGCCGATGACCAAGACGGTGCGCGACGCGGCGATCATGCTGGGCGCGATGGCGGGGCATGACCCGAAGGATTCCACCTCTGCCGACCTGCCCGTCCCGGATTTCGAGGCAGCGCTGACCGGCGACATTCGTGGCAAAAAGATCGGTATCCCGCGCGAATACCGGATGGACGGGATGCCTGCGGAAATCGAAAGGCTGTGGGCTGACGGCACGGCGATGCTGAAGGATGCCGGGGCGCAGATCGTTGATATCTCTCTGCCGCATACGAAATACGCGCTGCCGGCCTATTACGTGGTGGCCCCGGCAGAGGCTTCATCGAACCTCGCGCGGTATGACGGGGTGCGCTATGGCCGCCGTGCGAAACTGGCGCAGGGCGATGGCATAACCGAGATGTATGAAAAGACCCGTGCCGAAGGTTTCGGGGCAGAGGTGCAGCGCCGGGTGATGGTCGGCACCTATGTGCTGTCGGCGGGTTTCTACGACGCCTATTACAACCGCGCCCGCAAGGTGCGCGCCCTGATCAAGCGCGACTTTGAACTGGCCTTTGCCGATGGTATCGATGCGATCCTGACGCCCGCCACACCCTCTGCCGCCTTTGGTCTTGGGGACATGGCCGATGCCGATCCGGTGGCGATGTATCTGAACGACGTGTTCACCGTGACGGTGAACCTTGCCGGGCTGCCCGGCATTTCGGTCCCTGCGGGGCTGGATGCAAATGGCCTGCCGCTTGGCCTGCAACTGATCGGACGGCCATGGGAAGAGGGCGATCTGCTGAACCACGCCTATGTTCTGGAACGCGCTGTCGGCTTTGCAGCAAAGCCGCAGCGCTGGTGGGAGGGGGCATGACGATGAAACCTGTCGTTCTGATCGGGGGTGTGCTGTTTCTTGCCGCCTGCGCGCCGACAGTGCCGGAGTCGAACCCGGACAGAGGTGTGGGTTTCGGTGACTATGGCAACTATGTCCGTGACCGCTCCACCGAGGCGGCGCCGCAGACTGTCGCGCCGCCCACAGTGCAGGCTCAGCCGCTCGGGCAGGGGGCCGCCGTTGTCGGGGTAACACCGCCAGCGGGTGGCAGGCCGGTCGCCGTGCCGCAGTCGGGCGATCTTGGGGCCGATGTCCGTGCCGTTCTTGACGCGACCGCGCCGGGCGGGGCCGCCCCCGCGACCGTGCCGCCTGTGGCCGAGGCATCCGCGCCCGCAACGCCTGTCACGCCGTTGCCAGAGCGCAGCGACAGCGGGCGTCCGAATATTGTGGCCTATGCGATCAATGCCAAGAACGCGCTGGGACAGCAGGCCTATCCGCGCAGCAATCCGTTCCGCAATTCCGCACATGACCGTGCTTGTGCGAAATACGTTTCTGCCGATCAGGCGCAGGAGGCTTTCCTCGCCGCAGGTGGCCCGGAGCGCGATGGCAAGAGCCTTGATCCGGATGGCGACGGTTTCGCCTGCGGCTGGGATCCGACACCCTTCCGTCAGGGCAGCCAGTAACCGCAGTGCCGCTTTCGCCCAACCAGTCGGAACGGCGGGGCGGGGTGCGGCCCGATCTGATCGTGATCCACTATACGGCGATGAAGAGTTGCGCCGAGGCGGAGGCGCGGCTGTGCGATCCCGCGGCCGAGGTTTCGGCGCATTATCTGATTGCGGAAGATGGCCGGGTGATCGCGCTGGTGCCGGAAGAGGCCCGCGCGTGGCACGCCGGGGCGGGGGCGTGGGGCGGGGTGACGGATGTCAACTCCCGGTCCATCGGGATCGAACTGTCAAATCCCGGCGATGCGCCTTTTTCTCATGCCCAGATGGTTGCGCTTGAAGGGCTGCTGAAGGGTCTGATGGCGCGCTGGTCGATCCCACCCGAACGGGTGATCGGGCATTCCGACATGGCCCCGGACCGCAAGCGCGACCCTGGCCCGCGTTTCGACTGGCGGCGGCTGGCCTTGCAGGGGCTGGCGGTCTGGCCAGAACCGGGCGTGGACGCGCCATTGTCAGAAAGCCTGACCCGCATTGGCTATCCTGATGCCGACGACTTGACGCGGCTATCCGCCTTTCGCCTGCGCTTCCGCCCCTGGGCGATGGGAGAGGAGGACGCCACCGACCGCGCGCTGGCCGCTGATCTGGCTGCGCGGTTTCCTGTGGCGGGCTGAACGGGATTTTCATTGACGCCTGCCACCGACAGGTCTAGCCCCTGCGTCGCGCGGATGGCCGGATGACCGCGTGGGCGCAAGCCTGCGAGGAAAGTCCGGGCTCCATGAAGGCGACGGTGCCGGGTAACGCCCGGCCGGGGCAACCCGAGGGAAAGCGCCACAGAAAACAGACCGCCCCCGATCCGTCGGGGGCAAGGGTGAAACGGTGGGGTAAAAGCCCACCGCGGGACTGGCAACAGGACCGGCATGGCAAGCCCCACCGGGAGCAATGCCAAATAGGGGCCTCGCGCGGGGCTGATCGCCGGTTCGCCGGCCGATATCGCCGCAGGGATGCTTCAGCCCGAGAGGCCCGGGTTGGCAGCTAAAGCCCGTCGGTAACGGCGGGACCAGAGGAATGGTCATCGACGGGGTGCGCGAAAGCGGACCTCTGAACAGAACCCGGCTTACAGGCCATCCGCGCATCTTTGCCTGTCTGCCAGTTTTCGGTTCGATTTCCTCTCCCCTCGACGGGTTTGCTGTCTATATTCCTTGCATATCAAGCTGGAGGGCTGTTCGCATGAGTTTCCTGAAAACGCTGACCACGCTGGCCGTGGGTTTTGGTGCCGCCAAGGGCTATGACAAGTTCCGCAAGGCCGGTGGCATGACCGGCATGACCGATGCGCTGAAGGGTGCGGGCGCGACGGGCGGGCTGGCCGATCAGGCGGCGCAGATGGCGGAAAAGCTGGGCATCCCCGGCGGGGCCGAAAAAGTGCGCGAGATGATCGCAAAAATGGGGCCGCAGGCGGCAGAGGCCACGGCGGCTACCCAGGCCGGTCTGGGTTCTGTCATCGCCACGATGACGGCAGCCGCGTCCAAGGGCGGTGCGGCCATGACCGACATGTTCGAAAAGATGACGGCGGGCACGCCTCTGGGCGTCGCATCTGAAGAAAATGCCAAACTGATGATCCGCGCCATGATCGAGGCCGCCAAGGCCGACGGCGCGATCGATGACGATGAACGTGCCCGGCTGATGGAACATATCAAGGACGCAGGCCCCGCCGAAAAGGCTTATGTCGAGCAACTGCTGGCCGCCCCTGCCGATCCGGCCGGACTGATCGCGGCGGCAGGCGGTGCTGCCAAGGCGCAGGTCTATGCCACCTCGCTCATGGCACTGAAGCTCGATTCCAGGGCGGAAACCGATTACCTGAAGAAACTGGCGGCGGGGTTGGGCATCCCGGACGACGAACGCGATGCGCTGCATGTGTCGATGGGTGTGCCGCCGATCACGGCATAAGCGGAATCCGGCGGTCAAAGCACCTTGACTCTGCCCGCCGGAACCGTAAAAGGCGGGCTTCAAGGATTTTC
>JBOFCO010000094.1:0-24251 GCA_051646105.1 Paracoccaceae bacterium | reverse complement strand
ATCAGCAGGCCCGCGATATAGGCCAGCGCATACCAGCGCAGCGCGAATTCCATCCCGAACAGCGGCAGGATGAAAATTTCCGGGCGAATGTCCGGGAACTGGATCAGGGCATGCATCTGCGTCTCCTTGCCGCTTCAATCCTTTGCCCTGCGATCGGTGTCAACCTTGTGCGGGGGGCATTCGCACGCCATATAAGGGTAAATCCCGAAGGAGACGGCCATGCAGCGCGGCAACAGGTTTTTTGACGACATCTCGCAGCTGATGACCAACGCCATGGGCGTGGCGCAGGGGGCGCGGACCGAGGCGGAAACGGCGATGAAAGGCTTCATCGACCGCTGGATGGCTGACCGCGATTTCGTCACTCGCGAGGAATTCGATGCCGTGCGCGCCATGGCGCAAAAGGCACGCGAGGAAAACGAGCTGTTGAAAGCCCGTCTTGACGCGCTGGAATCGGGCAAGGCGCGCGGCAAGGACAAGGCACCTTCGGCCTGAGCGCCGCGCCGATCTCTGCATATATTGTCGGGAGTCGTCAGAAACCCGGTCCCGATGAGGCTGCTGGACAGGCTTGCGGCAGCAGTTTTGACTGCGGACTTTCTCGTTTCCCGCCCATCCGGGCGATATTCCGCTTTACAGAACCCCCAATTAGGCACACCATATGTAGTTAGCTAGGCAGCGGGCAACTGCCTTGGCTGGGGGACTGCTCAGCCTTTAGTGGGTTCATCCCGCCAAAGGCCAATTATAAAATACGAGGCCGGGCATGGGGCTTTCCGAAGATTTCCTGGATGCAGAGGAAATGCATCCGATCGACATTGTTGAAACCCTGGCGGAACATCACGCCTGGGACTTCGACCGTGTGGGCGAGGACCAGATCGCGATGGCGGTCGAAGGCCAGTGGCGCACCTATGCGCTGACACTGGCCTGGTCGGAGCAGGACGAAACCCTGCGTCTGATCTGCACCTTTGAAATGGAGCCGCCTGAAAACCGCCTGCCGCAGATATATGACCTTCTGAACCGGGCCAATGACCAGTGTTGGGCAGGATCGTTCACCTACTGGGCGGATCAGCGGATGATGGTCTGGCGCTATGGTCTGGTGCTGAATGGCGGCCAGATTGCCAGCCCCGAGCAGATCGACCGGATGATTGCTGCTGCCGTCACCACAGCGGAACGCTTCTATCCGGCGTTCCAGTTGACGGCATGGGGCGACAAGCCCCCGGCAGAGGCGCTGAAGGTGGCCATTGCAGAGGCTTACGGGCGGGCCTAGGTTTCCCCTGAACAGACGGGGGCATCATGGATATCGGATTTATCGCCGGGCGGGGGCTGGTCTTGCTGGGCTGTGGCAAGATGGGATCGGCCATGCTGGCGGGCTGGCTTGCGCGCGGGCTTGCGCCGCGTGATGCGCATGTGATCGAGCCGACCCCTTCCGACTGGCTGAAGGCGCAGGGCGTGGCGCTGAACGGCGAATTGCCTGCGAAGCCCGCCGTGGCCGTGATCGCGGTCAAGCCGCAGATGATGGGTGCGGCGCTTCCGGCGCTGGCTGCGATGGGCGGGGGCGGCACATTGTTCGTCA
This sequence comes from Paracoccaceae bacterium, assembly GCA_051646105.1. Taxonomy (GTDB): domain Bacteria; phylum Pseudomonadota; class Alphaproteobacteria; order Rhodobacterales; family Rhodobacteraceae; genus JBOFCO01. Next base: position 22,684 of record JBOFCO010000094.1, on the reverse strand, counting down.
CTGTCGCTGCGGGCACATCGATTTCAGCTTATGAGGCCGCTCTCGGCCCGCTGACGCCCGTTGTTCGCGCCATGCCGAATACGCCTGCTGCCGTGAACCGGGGTATAACAGCGATCATCGGCAACGCCGCTGCCACAGCAGCCGATCTTGACCGGGCCGAAGCCCTGCTTTCATCCGTCGGGCAGGTGGTTCGTCTGGATGACGAAACGCAGATGGATGCAGTGACGGCGCTGTCGGGGTCCGGCCCGGCCTATGTGTTCCACATGATCGAGGCAATGGCGACGGCGGGGGAAAGGCTTGGCCTGCCCGCCGACATGGCGATGCAGCTTGCCCGCGCCACGGTGACCGGAGCAGGGGAACTGGCGCATCAGGCCGATGAAACCGCCGCGCAGTTGCGCATCAATGTCACCAGCCCCGGCGGCACCACGGCGGCGGCGCTGGCGGTGCTGATGGATGAAACCACCGGCCTGCCGTCCTTGATGGCCCGCGCCATGCAGGCCGCCGCCGACCGCAGCCGGGAGCTTGGCAAATGACCATCAGCTATGACGATTTCGTGCGCGTCGACATCCGCGTGGGTCGCATCACTCGCGCCGAACCCTACCCGGAGGCGCGCAAGCCCGCGTTCAAGCTGTGGGTGGATTTCGGGGGGGAGATCGGGGAAAAACGCTCCTCTGCCCAGATTACGCGGCACTACAGGCCGGAAGGATTGATCGGGAAGCAGGTGCTCGCCGTGGTCAACTTTCCGCCGCGCCAGATCGGAAAGGTGCTGTCCGAGGTTTTGGTGCTTGGCCTGCCGGATCAGGACGGAGAGGTGGTTCTCGTCGGACCGGGCCATGATGTGCCGTTGGGCGGGAAGCTGTTCTGATGCGCCTGCTTGTCACGCGCCCGATGCCGCCCGCGGTCGAGGAAGCGGCGAAAGCGCGGTTCGACTGCACATTGCGTGTCAGGAATACCCCTCTGTCGCGCGCCGAACTGGAGACTGCGCTGCGCGACTATGATGCCGTACTGCCCACGCTGGGCGACCTGTTCGCGGCCCCGGTCTTTGCCGCCGTGCCGCGGCCGCGCGCCCGGCTGCTGGCCAATTTCGGCGTGGGCTACAATCATATCGATGTGCCCGCGGCACGGGCGGCGGGCGTGGCGGTGACGAACACCCCCGGCGCTGTCACCGATGCAACGGCCGACATCGGCGTCATGCTGATGCTGATGACGGCACGCCGGGCAGGGGAGGGCGAAAGGCTTGTCCGGTCCGGTGGGTGGCAGGGCTGGCATCCGACACAGATGCTGGGCCAGCACATGAGTGGCAAGACGGTGGGCATCGTCGGCATGGGGCGCATCGGCAAGGCTGTGGCGCGGCGCTGCCATTTCGGCTTCGGCATGACCGTACGGTTCTTCAACCGATCCATGGTGGCGGATGCGGGCGTTCCGTCCCTGCAGGTGGCCAACCTGACAGACCTGGCCGGGCAGGTTGATTTTCTGGTCCTGACCCTACCGGGGGGTGCTGAAACCCGTAACATTATAGGAACTGAAGTGTTGGCGGCGATGCGACCAACCGCCATTCTTGTCAACATCGCGCGTGGGGACGTGCTGGACGAATCCGCGCTGATCGAGGCACTGGAAACAGGCCGGATCGCCGGGGCGGGTCTTGACGTCTATGCGCGAGAACCGGACGTGCCGGAACGCCTGCGTGCGATGGAGAATGTCGTGCTTCTGCCGCATCTGGGCACGGCAGCGCTGGAGGTGCGGACTGCAATGGGGATGATGGCGCTGGACAATGTCATCGCCCTTGCCGAAGGTCGCGCCCTGCCGAACGCTGTGTGACGCCCGGAACCGAATACGTCCTTGTGGGTTGATAAGACATCAACACCGCAGGAGGATTTGCGATGAACTGGGATATCGTCGAGGGCAACTGGAAACAGTTGAAAGGTTCGGTCAAAGAACAATGGGGCAAGCTGACCGATGACGATCTGGACGTGGCCGCAGGCAAGCGCGACAAGCTGGCCGGGCTGATCCAGGCCAAGTACGGCAAGACCAAGGACGCCGCCGAACGCGAGGTGGACGAATATTTCGCCAAGCGCTGAGTTGCATCCAATGATGCACAGAAAGGGCCCCGTTTGGGGCCCTTTTTGTTTACCCAAGACCGGCAAACGGACCGCGGAAAATGGTGCGGGGCGGTATCAGGTCGGGCTCCACCTCGATCAGCACGGGGGTATCAGTGCGTGCTTCCATCAGCGCATAGGCCTGTTCGATCAGCTTGTGCGAATTCTGCCGGATCATGTGGACGGGAAACTGAAGGAAGGCTGCAAAAGGGTCGTAGTCGTAGCAACCGACGACGGTGTTCGCAAAGGCCTCTGGCGGCAGGGTGACCAAATGCGCCAGCACGCCCTCGAATACGGTCAGGGAATTCACGAACAGTCCGGCAGGCAGTCCGCCCAGACGATCACAAAGGGCGGCGATTTCCTGCTGGGCGCCCAGCCTTGCGTAACCGCAGGGCAGGATCTGGTCATCCCGCAGCGCAATACCTGCTTCGGCATGGCAGGCCCTGAACCCCGCGATCCGCTGTGTGGTGGCGTGATCGCCGGTGATACCCCCCAGCAGATAAAGCTGGTTGCGCTGCTGGTCAGGCATTTCATCCAGAAGCTTGCGGGTCAGCAGTTCCGCGCCGTGGAAATTGTTGGTGACCACCGAAGGCGCGCCCCCGCCAGGAAGGTCGACATAGACATGCCCCAGCCGGGCCGATGTGCAAAGCTCGCTCAATGCGGACGGATCCGTGGCCCCGGCTATGAACAGGAAGTCGATATTGTAGGATATCAGCGTTTCCACCGTGCGCAGTTCTTCGGCAGGGTCACGCAGGGTGCTGGCTATCACCGGGCACAGGCCGCGTTCGCGGGCGTGGGCTTCGAAGCTTTGGCTGAGCGAGGAGAAGAAACGGTTATCGTGCATCGGAATGATCATGCCGACCATGCCTGACCGGGCCTGCCGCAGCCCGCGCGCCTGCATGTTGGTGGAATAGCCCTGATCGGCGGCGATCTGACGAATGCTGTCGACCGTGGCCTGCGCGATGCGGCGTGATTTCCACGCCCCGCTGAGCGCTGCGCTGACGGTCGAGGGGGAAGCCCCGCTGAGCCGGGCGATATCATAGATGGTGACCTTGCGGTCTGTGCTGGTCATGGCCCGGTCCCCCGGTCGCAATCCGAATCCTCTTGACAGGTTTAGGGTTTGTTTGCATCGATATGCAACATCGATTGTGCAGTGGTGCGCCCGGTTTGGGTCACGCCGAAAATCATCCACGGAAATTGCTGGCCACTTTGTCTGGCAATAATAAGATGGGTTTGCGCAATCGATGGTGCAATCGGATCGCCCGCGTAAAGCAGGCATCCATACGCAAATCGGGTGCCCAAGGGGCGGCCCAACGGGAGGAAGATTATGATACGCAAGCTTACCGCCACTCTGGCGGGACTTTCGCTGGCCGCCACTCTGGCACTTTCGGCGGCGGCACAGGACAAGCCCACGATGGGTGTCGTGGTCAAGATCGGTGGCATTCCGTGGTTCAATGCCATGGAGATGGGAATCAAGGAAAAGGGCGAGGAGCTGGGCGTTGACGCCAGCATGATCGGCCCGACCAGCGCTGACCCGGCACTTCAGGTGCGCGCGATCGAGGATCTGATCGCCAAGGGTGTCGACGTGATCGGCGTGGTGCCGAACGACGAGGCGGCGCTGGAGCCGGTTCTGGAAAAGGCCCGCGCGGCGGGGATCAAGGTGGTCAGCCACGAAGGGCCAGGCATCAACAATGTTGACTGGAACTTTGAAATGGCCTCGGCCACCGGCTTTGGCGAAACCCATGCCGAACTGCTGGCGCAGAAGATGGGCGGCAAGGGCGAATATGGTGTGTTCGTCGGCTCGCTGACCGTACCGCTGCACAATGCCTGGGCCGATGCGGCGATTGCCTATCTGTCGGCGAAATACCCTGACATGAAAGCGGTGGGCGAGCGCTATGGCGTGGCCGAGAATGTCGATGACAGCCGCAAGACGGCGCTGGACCTGATGGCGGCGAACCCGAACCTGACCGGCTTCCTGGCATTCGGCTCTCAAGGGCCAATCGGTGCGGGCCGCGCGATCGAGGAGCAGCGCAAGGTCGGCACCGTCCATGTGATCGGGCCGTTCTCCCCCGGTCAGGGTCGCGATCTGGTGAAGTCGGGCGCGATTTCCGGCGGCTTCATGTGGAACCCGGCCGAAGCGGGCCGGGTGTTCGTGACAATGGGCAAGATGCTGGTCGACGGCACCGAAATCACCGAGGGCACCGATATTCCGGGCCTTGGCGTGGTGTCGCCCGATGCAGCAAACCATGACATCATCACCAACAACCTGATCGCCATCAACGCCGACACAGTCGACGGTCTGGCCGATCTGGGTCTCTGACAAAAGTGCGGGGCGCGCGCATCGCGCCCCGCCTTGCCCTCAAATCCCCCGGATAAAATCATGTCACTTTACCAGACGGCGCTGGAAGAGCTTTCCGGCGTATTCTCCCGTATCGACACCGTGCAGGTAGACGGCCTGCTTGACAGGATTGCCGCAGCGAAGCGTATCGTCGTCTTCGGTGGCGGACGCGAGCGGTTGCAGATCATGGGGTTTGCCATGCGGCTTTACCACATGGGGCTGGATGTGGCCGTCGAGGGTGACATGACGACACCCCCGGTTGGTCCAGGCGACCTGCTGCTTGTCACCTGTGGGCCGGGGCAGATTTCCACTGCGCTGGCGCTGATGGGCGTAGCGCGCGGGGCCGGATCGGGTGTGGCGCTGATTACCGCGCAGCCGCAGGGCAAAGCGGCGGCACTGTCGGATTATGTGCTGACCCTTCCGGCGCAGACCATGGCCGACGATCAGGGCGCGCGGAAATCCTCTGTCCTGCCGATGGGATCGCTGTTCGAGGGGGCGCTGTTCGTGCTGTTCGAAGTGATGGTGCTTAGGCTGAAAGAGCGGCTGAACATCGATGCAAATGCCATGCGCACCCGTCACACCAATCTGGAATGATGTGATGACAGACGCTAATGCCATCGATTTCCGTAGTATATCCAAGGTGTTCGGCGGCGTTCGGGCGCTGAGTGACGTGTCTTTCGCAGTGGGGAGGGGGGAAGTTCACTGCCTTGCCGGGGAAAACGGTTGCGGGAAATCGACACTGATCAAGATCATCACCGGCGTCTATCAGCCCGAAGCCGGGGCCGACATGGCGCTTTTCGGGGAAAGCCTGACCCATATCACCCCGAACATCGCCCGCCGCCACGGAATCGCGGTGATCTGGCAGGATCTGGCGCTGTTCCCGGAAATGACCGTGGCCGAGAACATCGCCTTTGACACGCTGCTGGGCAGTCGCCCGCGCGGAGTCAGTTACGGCGCTATCGACGCAATCGCGCGGGCCGCTCTGGCGCAGCTTGATGTCGAACTCGACCTTTCCGCATCGCTAGGCAAACTGCCTATCGCACAGCGTCAGGTGGTGGCGATCGCCCGCGCGCTGGTGTCCGACGCCCGGCTGATCTTCATGGACGAACCTACCGCGTCGTTGACGCAGGCGGAAACCGATGCGCTGCTAGCCGTTGTGCGCAAGCTGTCGGCGCGGGGTGTGGCTGTGGTCTTCGTCAGCCATCGTCTTGCCGAGGTTCTTGAAATCGCCAGTCGCGTTACGGTGCTGCGCGACGGAAAACTTGTCGGCGTCTATCCGACCGAGGGGATGACGCAATCGCGGCTGACCGAACTGATGACGGGCAAGACCTTTGATCGTGCGATCAGTGCCCGCGACATGGCCACCGCAGACCCGGTTCTGGAGGTGCGCGGACTTTGCCGTAATGATGAATACGCCGACATCAGTTTCACCTTGCGCAGGGGAGAAGTGCTGGGCCTGACCGGGCTGATCGGGGCAGGCCGGACGGAACTGGGCCATACGCTTTTCGGTATGACCCGACCCGACAGCGGAACGATCCGGCTGCATGGAAAACCGCTCGACCTGCGGTCGAACCGTGACGCTGTGGCGGCGGGCATCGCCTATGTGTCCGAGGACCGGCTTGCCCTTGGTCTGATCCAGCCGCAAAGCATTGCAGACAATACCGTGCTGACGGTGCTGCGCCGCATCACCGGCGGTGGGCAATTGCTTTCGGGCAGTCGCAAGGCGGCGCTGGTCGGGCGCTGGATAAAGGAACTGGCGGTCAAGGTCGGTACACCTGCCGATGCGGTTTCGACACTGTCAGGCGGCAATCAGCAGCGCGTGGTGCTGGCCAAATGGCTGGCGACGGAACCAAAGGTGCTGATCCTTGATAGTCCCACAGTCGGTGTCGATGTCGGCGCACGAGAAGGCATATTCAGGATCGTCCGGCAACTGGCCGAACAGGGTCTGGCGATTCTGCTGATTTCTGACGAGGTTACGGAAGTGTATCAGAACGCCGACCGTATCCTGCATATGGCGGATGGCCGCATTGTGGGTGAATACCTGCCGCAAGCAACCGACATCCCCGCGCTGGAGGCCGCCGTCTATGCGTGATTTCCTGCGCGCCTATCCGGCGGAATCGAAACTGCTGTTGGTGCTGATTCTGCTTTGCGCCGGGCTGTCCTTGACCACCGACAGCTTCTTCACGCTGGTCAACTTCACCTCGCTTCTCAACAACCACGCGGTCAATGTGATCTGGGCTGTCGGCCTGCTGGTGGTGCTGATCGCGGGCGGGATCGACATTTCCTTCGCCGTGGCGGCAAGCGTGGTGCAATATCTCTGCGTCTATGCCTTTGCCGCGATCGGGGGGGGCAACTGGGCCATCGGCCTGCTGTTTGCCGGGGTCTTCGGGATCGGGCTGGGGCTGATCAACGCCTTCCTGATCCACCAGTTCCGCATCATCTCCATCGTCGTCACCATCTCTACCTTCAACGCCTTTTTCGGGCTGCTGATGTTCTTCTCGGCGGGGCGTTTCCTCTACAACCTGCCGTCGTGGTGGTCGGGGCGGGTGATCCTGTGGGAACACCAGACCGCTTCGGGAAGCTGGGCGGAAATAACCCTGCCGGTGCTGGTCATGGCGCTGGCCATGCTGGCGACCTGGGCGCTGGTCCGGCGCACAACGCTGGGACGGCAGCTATATGCCTTTGGCGACAACCCGGAAGGCGCGCGACGGGCGGGCATCAACATCGCGCTGATGCAGGCGATTGCCTTTGGCTGGTGCGGGATGATGGCGGGTATCGGCGGGCTGATGCAGGCGCATATCACCAAGGAAGTTGTCCCCAACGCCCTGATCGGGCGTGAACTGGATGTGCTGGCCGCCGTGGTTCTGGGCGGGGCGCGGCTTGGCGGCGGGCGCGGATCGGTTCTGGGCTGTTTTCTGGGCGTGGCGCTTGTCGCCATAGCGCAGAACGGGCTGAACCTTCTGGGCGTGTCCCCCTATGCCTTCAAGATGGTCGTTGGCGTCATCATCCTTGCGGCGATCTCGCTTTCGAATATCGATCTGGCCGACCTTCTGAAACACAGGGAGGCACGCAAATGAGCAGCTTCCTTTCCCGCCTGCGCGCTGTCTTCGGGGCAGAGGTCGTGGGCCTGCTGGGCTTCCTGTTGGCAGTGATCGTTGTTTTCGGGCTGGTCGCGCCGAAATTCCTGTCGGCCGGCAACTTCGGTTCCATCGCCTTTCAACTGCCGGAACTGGGCCTGCTGACGCTTGCCATGCTGATCCCGATCATCTCGGGCGGATTCAATCTGGCCATCATCTACACCGCCAACATGGCGGGTCTTACGCTGGCCTGGTGGCTGAACACGCATGGCGGCGTCGATGCACCGGTGTCAGCCTTCGTTCTCGGCTCGGCAATGGCGCTGGCTGTAGGGGCGTTGGCGGGCTGCATCATGGGGCTGGTCATCGCCTATATCGGCGCGCATCCGATCCTGGTTTCGCTGGCCATGATGATCTTTCTGCGTGGCTTGGGGGAGTTCCTGACGCGCGGTGGTGACATTTCCGGCTTTCCCGCCTTTGTCGCGCCGATCGGGCACGGATCAATTCTTGGAATCCCCGTGCCGCTGATCCTGTTCGGCGTTGCAGCGCTCACGTGGCATGTGCTGCTCAACCACACCCGCCACGGCTTTGCCGCGCGCATGATCGGGTCGAACATCCGCGCCACGGCGTATTCGGGCGTGCATACCAAACGCACGCTGACACTGATCTACACCCTCTCAGGAACCATGTGCGCGCTCGCGGGCATCCTGATGCTGGCGCGGTTCAACTCGGTGCGGGTGGGGCATGGCGAGGCGCTGCTGCTGGTCACCGTTCTGGCGTGTTTCCTTGGCGGGGTCGATCCGTTCGGCGGCTTCGGCAAGGTTGCGCCCGTGGTGCTGGCGCTTGTGGTGCTTCAGGTGCTGTCCTCTGGCCTGAACCTGCTGGGGGCGAACCAGCATCTGGCGACGGCGGTCTGGGGCCTGTTCCTGATCGGGGTGATGGTGCTGCGCTGGGGCGCGGCCCGGTTCAATTCAAGACAAAAAACGAAAGGATAAGTCATGGAAGGTTTCGGCGTTCATACCAGCATGTGGACCATGCACTGGGACAGGGCGGGGGCAGAGCGCACCATCCCTTCGGCAGCGGACTACAAGATGGATTTCATCGAAATCGCGCTGCTCAACACCGCCATTGTCGATGCCGACCACACGCGTGCGCTGCTGAAAAAGCACAACATGCGTGCCGTCTGTTCGCTGGGTCTGCCGGAAAAGAACTGGGCATCGATCAACCCGCAGGGGGCCATCGCGCAACTGGTCGACAGCATCGACAAGGCCGCCGAAATGGGGGCAGAGGCTTTGTCGGGTGTCACCTTCGGTGGCATCGGCCAGCGCACCGGCGTTCCGCCGACAATGGCTGAATACGACAACATCGCCATCGCGCTGGAAGCCGCTGCCAAACACGCGAAAAAGAAGGGTATCGCTTTCGGGATCGAACCGGTGAACCGCTATGAAAACCACCTGATCAATACCGGCTGGCAGGCGAAATGGATGATCGAAAAGGTGGGGGCGGACAACATCTTCATCCACCTCGACACCTATCACATGAACATCGAGGAAAAGGGCGCAGGCAACGGCATCCTCGATGCCCGCGACTACCTGCGCTACATCCACCTGTCGGAATCGGATCGCGGCACGCCGGGTGAAGGCACCTGCGACTGGGATGAGGTTTACGCCACGCTGGCTGCCATCGGCTTCAGGGGCGGGCTGGCGATGGAATCCTTCATCAACATGCCCCCCGAAGTAGGATACGGGCTTGCTGTCTGGCGTCCGGTCGCGGAAAACTTCCAGGAAGTGATGGACAAGGGCCTGCCGTTCCTGCGCAACAAGGCAAAGCAGTACCGGCTGATCTGAAGGGATGCGTATGACGGAACGGGTCGATCTTGACGGGCTGGCGGCGGCGATTGCCGCCCGCACGGCAGCCCTGCCGAATGGCGGGCGGCTGATCGTTGCCATCGCCGGGGCGCCGGGATCGGGCAAGTCGACCGCTGCTGACCGTCTGGCGGAAAAGCTGAATGCAAGCCATCCTGGGCTGGCGGCGGTGATGCCGATGGACGGATATCACTATGACGACCTGCATCTGGTGCCCGCCGGTCTGCGTCCCCGCAAGGGCGCACCGGAAACCTTTGACGTGGGCGGGCTGCGCAGCACGCTGTCCCGCCTGCGCGCCAATGACGAGGCATTCGTGGCGATCCCGGTGTTCGACCGGGATATAGAAATCGCACGGGCCGGGGCGCGGATGATCCCGCAGGACGTTGCGGTGCTGATCGTCGAGGGCAATTACCTGCTTCTGGACCGGGCGCAGTGGGACAGCCTGCGCCCGCTCTTTGACCTGACGGTCATGATCCCGGTGGCAGAAGATATGCTGCGCGAACGCCTGCGCGCGCGCTGGGTGGGCTACAACCTGACGCCAGAGCAGATCGACTGGAAGCTCGACGGCAACGATTTGCCGAATGGCCGGGTTGTGGCCAGCGAAAGCGCCGCGCCCGATTACCTGCTGGAAGGCTGACCATGGCCGAAGCCGGTCGCATCGCGGTGATTGACCACGGAAAGACCAACATCCGCGTTTCGGTCTGCACCGAAGCGGGATCGGTGCTGGAAACGCTGTCGGTGCCAAACACCGTGCAGCCTGGGCCGCCGTGGCGGCACCACGATCTTGCCGGGATTGGCGAATGGGTCTTTTCTGCGCTTGCGGAACTTTGCGAACGCCACCCGATTGCGCATGTCATCGCTTCGGGCCATGGGTCTGGAGGGGTGCTGGTGCTGGGTGACCCCGATTCTGGCGGTGACGGCGCGGCGCTGCCGATGATCGATTACGAACAGCCGGTGCCGTCAGGGCTGGATGCCGATTACCTGCCGCTGGCGGGCGGTTTCTTCGACAGGGGCAGCCGGACGATGATGGCAGCAACCCATCAGGCGCGGCAGATGTTCTGGATGGCCCGCGCCGAACCTTCTGCCTTTGCCCGTGCCCGCTGGTATCTGGGCGTGCCGCAATACTGGGCATGGCGGCTTTCGGGGGTTGCCGCCTCGGAAACCACAAGCATGGGCGCGCAGTCGCATCTGTGGAACGTGCCGGACCGGCGCTGGGCACCGATCGTCGCCGGGCAGGGCTGGGCGCAACTCTTGCCCGCCTTTGCGCCGCCCTGGGCGGTTCTGGGGCGCATCCGGCCCGCACTTGCGGCGCGCTATGGTCTGCCGGGCGATCTGGCGGTGCATTGCGGCGTACATGACAGTTCGGCAAATTTCTATCGCTATCAGGCGGGCGGTTTGTCGGACATGGCTGTGGTGTCGACAGGAACATGGGTTGTCGCCATGTCCGACACTGCCGATCTGTCGCGACTGGATGAAACACGCAACATGACCTGCAACAGTGATGTGGCAGGCAATCCGCTGGCCGGGGCACTTACCATGGCTGGGCGCGAATTCAGCGCCGTTGCCGGGATACGGGAGCGCGGCAGGCAGGCCGATTTGTCCCGCGTTGCAATGATGATTGCGCAAGGCACGATGGCGCTGCCGTCGTTCGGCAATGATGACGGGCAGTTTCCCGGATCATCGGGCCGGGGCCGGATCATTGGGTCGCAGCCGGTCACACCCGAAGACCGACTGGCGCTGGCGGTGCTTTACGCAGCACTTCTGACCACAGCCTGCATCGACACGCTTGGCCCGCAGCAGCGCGTGATCCTCGACGGGGCCTTTCTGCAGGACCCGGCCTATCCTGCGCTTGTCGCTGGCCTTCGCCCTGGCGTCACCACGCTTGCCTCGGGCGAGGGTTACGGCGTGGCGGCGGGCGCGGCGCTGCTCTGCGGCCACGACGCCCGCAGTTCCCCCGCGCCGCTCGATCTGACCGAACCTATGCCCGCCATCCTGCCGGGACTGGCCGAATATGCAGCCCGCTGGCAGCGCAAGACATTGCATTTCCTGAAAGGACAAGACGCATGAAGGACCTGGCTGAACGCAAGGCGATGGTGGAAACCTGCCGCAGGATGAATGCCACCGGCATCAATCAGGGCACCGCCGGCAACCTGTCGCTGCGCATGGGCGATTACTTCCTGATAACCCCGTCATCCTTGCCCTATGATACGATGCAGGCCGAAGACCTTGTGGAAATGGGCTGGGACGGCACCTATGTCGGGCGGCGTCCGTCATCCGAATGGCGCTTTCACCGCGATATCCTGAAGGCGCGGACGGATATCGATGTCGTCCTGCACTGCCATTCGATGTATGCCACCACGGTCGCCTGCCACCACAAGACCATTCCGGCCTTTCACTACATGGTGGGCGTGATGGGCGGCACCACGCTGCGCTGTGCGTCCTACGCCACCTTCGGGACACAGGCGCTTTCCGACGCTGCGCTGGTGGCGCTTAAGGACCGCTTGGCCTGCCTGCTCGGCCAGCATGGCCAGATCAGCCTTGGCAAGACGCTTGAAAGCGCGGTGTGGATGGCGGTCGAGGTGGAAACGCTGTCGCGGATGTATGTGCAAGCGCTGATGCTCGGGGAACTGCCGATCCTGTCCGACGAGGAAATGGAACGTGTCATCGGCCAGATGCGCCGGATGAGTTATGGCATGGGACCAGAGGAAGAGGGCGCGAACGACGTGGCCCGCCCCCGCACGAAAGCCTGAACTGGCGGCGGCCCTGCTGCCAGTTGTCGCATCAGGCATCAATGTCGGTTTTCTGCCCAGTTGCGACGCTTGCGGTTGCGGTGCAAGACTTGCCCCGTTCCATCACTGGCGCAGGCCAGCCTTCGGGGATTCGCACCGCATGAAACGTTATTCGGTCTTTGCCGTCGCAAAGGAAGCGCTACGTGGCCATCAGGGCTGGACCCGCGCCTGGGCCAGCCCCGAACCGCGCAGGAAATACCGCGTGATCATCGTCGGGGCGGGCGGGCATGGACTGGCCACCGCGTATTACCTTGGCAAGAACCATGGCATTACCGACGTTGTGGTGATCGAGAAGGGCTGGCTGGGCGGCGGCAATACCGGGCGCAATACCACGATCATCCGGTCGAACTATCTGCAGGACCCTTCTGCCGCGATCTATGAAAAGGCGCGCAGCCTTTATGAAACGCTGAGCCAGGACCTGAACTACAACGTCATGTTCTCGCCGCGCGGCCTGTTGATGCTGGCGCAGACGGAGCATGAAAAGCGCGGCTATCTGCGCACCGTGCAAGCAAATGCCCTGCAAGGCGTGGCGACCGAGTTCATCGGACCGGAGCGGGTCAAGGACCTGGTGCCGATCATCAACATCGACGGGCCACGCTATCCGATCCTTGGCGCGCTTTATCAGGCGCGCGGCGGCACGGCGCGGCACGATGCCGTGGCCTGGGGCTATGCGCGGGCCTGTTCCGACATGGGCATGCACATCATCCAGAACTGCGCCGTGACCGGCGTGACGGTCGAAGGGGGCCGCGTCACCGGGGTTTCGACCGACCGGGGCGATATCGGCTGCGACATGCTGGGAATGGTCACGGCGGGGCATTCGTCGGTTGTCGCCGAAATGGCCGGGTTCCGGCTGCCCATTGAATCGCTTGCGCTTCAGGCGCTGGTGTCAGAGCCGATCAAGCCTTGCATGGATGTGGTCGTCATGGCCAACACCGTGCACGGCTATATGAGCCAGTCCGACAAGGGCGAAATGGTGATCGGCGGCGGCACCGACGGTTTCAACAACTATACCCAGCGCGGATCGTGGCACCATGTCGAGGAAACCGTCCGCGCACTGATCGAAACCTTCCCGATGCTGTCGCGACTGAAGATGCTGCGGCAATGGGGTGGCATCGTCGACATGACCGGCGACCGTTCCCCCATCCTGTCGAAAACCCCGGTGGAGGGGATTTTCGTCAACTGCGGCTGGGGCACCGGCGGGTTCAAGGCGATCCCCGGTTCCGGCTGGGCAATGGCGGAGCTGATGGCAAAGGGTCATTCGGCCCTGACCGAGGATTTCTCGATGTACCGCTTCCGGGAAGGGAAGTTCATCGATGAAAGCGTGGCGGCTGGGGTGGCGCATTGAGCGGCCACCGAGACATTTCCTGTCACGGACGGCGCACGCCCGAGGGGGGCGCGAAAGCGCCCGCCGTGGGGGCGGGCGGGCGCTGCCCGTGCTGGCGCACGGGCGAAGAAAAAGCAATCAAGATTTCCGGTTTCTCGGATTGCATCTGTCATACTCCCGCCAGAGCGCGAACATTGCTTCCTGTGAACATAGGGCGTGTGCGGCATCCAGAGCATAGCGCCGGTAGGGATCACACTGATCTTTTGCCCAAGTTAGAAGTTTTTCTTCGCGCGCCAGTATGGTTTGTTTCTGTGTCGTCATCTGCATTCTCCTTTGCAGATGAGTCTCCTTACAGTTTGCAAAACGGCCAATGCACGAACCCACTTCCAACCACGGGCAACGCCAGAACCGAGGGGCAGGAAGCGAAGCGCCCGCCACATCGGGTTGATCTTGGTGACGTTTCAGGCGCTGCCCGTGCTGCGCACGGGCCAAAACGCCTGGGTATTCCAGCCCAATTCGTCAGTCCCCTCTCGGCGGAGGTTGGCCCAAGCCCCGCGCCCATGGGCATCGCAGAGTTGAAGTTTCGTGCGGGAATGCCACTCTTTTGGACACGAGACCTGTCCTTCAACCAGGAGTGTTTCCCATGGCGAATGGAAATTCGAACAACAACGGGATCATCATCGCGGCTGTCGCGCTTGCGGTCCTTGTACTTGGCTGGTTCCTTTTTGCAGGCGGCGGCGATGCCCCCGCACCTGAACCTGCTGCCGACGCCCCCGCTGCCGAAGCCCCGGCGGCAGACGCGCCGGCGGCCCCCGCTGCCGACGCCCCCGCTGCCGACGCCCCTGCGGCTGACGCGCCTGCGGCTGACGCGCCCGCCGAAGGCGCAGCACCTGCCGAGGGCGAAGGCTCCGGCGACTGACGGCCAGACGGCGACCAAACTGATCCCGCAATCCGGTCGGGGGGTGGCAGCATCCCCCGGCCTTTTCATGCCCGGAATAGACCCATGCTGACCCTCACCTGCCCCTATTGCGGCGTGGCTGCCGAGGAAACCGAACTTTCCCCCGGCGGCGAGGCGCATCTGAAGCGGTTCGGTCCCGGTTCGGCGGACGAGGATTTCGAAGCCTATATGTTTGCACGCGCCAATCCCAAGGGCGTGCATTTCGAACGCTGGCGGCATGTCTATGGCTGCGGAAAGTGGTTCCTTGCGGCCCGCTGCACCGCCACGCTGGAGGTGTTCGGAACCTATCCGGCCCAGACCAAGGAACCACCCCCGGAAATCCTGTCGCATATTGATGCGCGTCGTCCCGGATGGAGGCAGGCATGAGCACACGTCTTGCACAGGGCGGCCGTCTGATCGACCGCACCAAACCGCTGCGCTTCACCTTTGACGGGCTGCCCGTCTCGGGCTTTGCCGGGGACACTCTCGCATCCGCGCTTCTGGCCAACGACCGGCTGATGGTGGGTCGCAGCTTCAAATACCACCGTCCGCGCGGTCTGGTCGCCAGCGGGGTGGAAGAACCGAACGGGCTGGTCGGGATGGGGCAGGGTGCACGGTTCGAACCGAACCAGCGCCTGACCACGACAGAGGCCTTTGATGGCGCCGTGACGATCAGCCAGAACCACTGGCCCAGCCTGAATTTCGACGTGGGCGCGATCAATAGCCGCCTGTCGCGGTTCCTGCCCGCCGGGTTCTATTACAAGATGTTCATGTGGCCGCGCGCCTTCTGGAAGCACGTCTATGAACCGTTCATCCGGCAGTCTGCGGGCTTGGGCAAAGTGCCGAAAGACCGCGATGCCGATCGCTATGAACAGGCTTACGCGCATTTTGACGTGGTGGTGGTCGGTGGCGGTATCGCCGGGGTCGCAGCGGCGCTGAGTGCGGGGGCGACAGGTGCCAAGGTGCTGTTGATCGAGCAAACCGCGCATTGGGGTGGTCGCGCCGTGGTAGACGGGGCCGAGATTGACGGTACTTCCGCCGAGATTTGGGTAAAGAACGCCCTGCAATCCCTTGGCAAGATGACAAATGTCACGATCCGTGCCCGCACGATGGCATCGGGCCTGTACGACCACGGCTATCTGCTGGCCTATGAACGCATCGCTGACCATATGCCGGGCGCTGATACCCCACGCCACCGGTTGTGGCGCATCCGCGCGGGCAGGGTGATCGCAGCCACGGGGGCCATCGAACGCCCGCTGTCCTTTGCCGGGAACGACATTCCCGGTGTCATGCTGGCCGGTGCTGTACGCGACTATGTGGTGAATTGGGCCGCCAGCCCCGGCGACCGCACCGTGATTGTGACCAACAACGACGATGCCTATCGCACTGTGCTGGCGCTGCTTGATGCCGGGCTGGTGGTCCCTGCGGTGCTGGATGCCCGCGCATCCGTCACCGGTGATCTGCCCGCACAGGTTCGGGCACGCGGTGTGCGCGTGCTGGAAGGCCGTGCTGTGGCTTCGGTCAAGGGCGGCAAGCGCGTGACCGGGGTTTCCGTCTGTGTGCAGGCGGGCGAGGGGGCGGAGCTGGAAACCATTCCCTGCGATTGCGTGGCGATGTCGGGCGGCTGGTCACCCGTCGTGCATTTGTGGAGCCATTGCGGCGGCAAGCTGGTGTGGGACGAGCGGCAGGCGCATTTCCGGCCTGATGCCACGCGGCCTCCGACGGGTGCGGACGGGGCGGCGATGGTGGTGGCTGCGGGGGCGGCCAATGGCCATCTGTCGACCGCTGCTGCGCTGGCCGATGCCCATGCCGCGGGCGGCGGCAAGGGCGCGGCACCGCAGGCGAAGGATGTGGCAGAGGCCGCGATGGCCCCTGTCTGGGTCATGCCACAGGGGGCCAGCCTGAAGTTGCGCCAGAAGATGTGGCTGGATTACCAGAACGACGTGAAGGTGTCCGATGTTCAACTTGCCGCGCGCGAAGGCTATGAATCGGTCGAGCATACCAAGCGCTACACCACGCTCGGCATGGCGACAGATCAGGGAAAACTCAGCAATATAAACGGTCTTGCGGTTCTATCTGATGCATTGCATCAGGCGATACCGGCGACGGGCACCACCACCTTCCGCCCGCCCTATACGCCGGTCAGCATGGGGGCGATCGCGGGCGAGGCGCGGGGGGAGATTTTCCAGCCGTTGCGCATGACACCGATGCACGCCCAGCACGACGCGGCGGGCGCGCATTGGGAACCCGTCGGCCTGTGGCGGCGGCCCTACACCTTCCCGCGCGGAGGCGAGACGGTAGAACAATCGGTGCACCGCGAGGTGAAGAACACGCGTGAAAATGTCGGGCTGCTCGACGCTTCCACCCTTGGCAAGATCGTGGTCAAGGGGCCGGATGCGGGCAAGTTTCTGGACATGCTTTACACCAATGTCATGTCCTCGCTGCCGGTTGGCAAATGCCGCTACGGGCTGATGTGCAGCGAACAGGGTTTCCTGTCAGATGACGGCGTGGTCGTCCGGCTGGCGGAGGATACCTGGCTTTGCCACACCACTTCCGGCGGGGCCGACCGCATCCACGCCTGGATGGAAGACTGGCTGCAATGCGAATGGTGGGACTGGAAGGTTTATACCGCCAACCTGACCGAACAGTTTGCTCAGGTGGCCGTGGTTGGGCCCAAGGCGCGGATGGTGCTGGAAAAGCTGGGCGGCATGGATGTTTCCAAGCAGACGCTGCCCTTCATGACCTATGCCGGGGGCAAGCTGGGCGGGTTCGATGCGCGGGTGTTCCGCATCAGCTTCTCGGGCGAGCTTTCCTATGAAATCGCGGTTCCGGCGGGACAGGGCGCGGCCTTCTGGTCGGCGCTGATGGCGGCGGGGGAAGACTTTGGCGTGATGCCCTATGGCACCGAGGCGTTGCATATCATGCGCGCCGAGAAGGGTTTCATCATGATCGGTGATGAAACCGACGGCACGATCATCCCGCAGGATCTGGGCCTCGACTGGGCGATTTCCAAGAAAAAGGCGGACTATCTGGGCAAGCGCGGTCAGGAACGAAGCTTCCTTGCGCGGGCGGATCGCTGGAAACTGGTGGGCCTTGAAACGCTGGACGGATCGGTGCTGCCCGAGGGAAGCCATGCCGTTGCGGATGGCGTGAATGCCAACGGCCAGAAAAACACGCAGGGCCGCGTCACGTCGACCTATCATTCACCAACACTGGGCAAGGGCATCGCCATGGGCATCGTTCTGCGCGGGCCGGACCGTATGGGAGAGGTGCTGGATTTCCCGCAACCGGACGGCAAGGTTGTGCAGGCGCGCATCTGCGACGCGGTATTTTATGACAAAGCGGGGGATCGCCAGAATGTCTAGGGTTCTTGGGGATTTGCACGGCACCGGTGTCGAAGGTTTCGCACGGGTCGAGGTGATGCCGCCGCAGGGGATGATCCAGATCAGGGCCGATCTTTCCAGCCCGACGCTGGCGGCGGCCTTGAACGGGTTGGGTCTGGCTGTGCCTGGCCCACGCCGGGTTGTGGCCACGGCAAATGCCAGCGCCGCATGGATGTCACCCGACGAATTGCTGCTTCTGGTTCCGCATGGCGATGCGGCGGCGCAGACGAATGCGCTGGCGGGTGCGCTTGCAAAGGAGCATGCGCTTGTGGCCGATGTTTCCGACGCGCGCGCGATGTTCCGCATCACAGGACCGAAGGCTGATCAGGTGCTGATGAAGCTGACCCCCGCAGATGTGCACGACCTTCCCGAAATGGAAATGCGCCGCAGCCGTGTGGCGCAGGTGGCGGGGGCTTTCTGGCGGTCGGGAACAGGGGAAATCAACCTGATCACCTTCCGGTCCGTCGCGGGCTATGTCCTTGCTCTACTGGAAACCTCTGCACGTCCGGGGTCGGAGCTTTTTGGCTGACACCCGGCCTTGTGTTCCGGGCCCCAAGGCTGCACCATGGGCATGATTGTGGGATTGGGAGTGCATTCGATGCGCAGCACATTCTGGGCCGTCGTTGCCGCTGCGGCCATGACAGCGACTCCGGGCATGGCGGTCGAATACAAGTGCACCGTCAAGGTCAAGCGGTCGCTGAGCTGGATCCCGACACAGATCTGGATCACCCATGACGAGGCAAGCGGCAAGGTAACCGTGCGCGATGTCATCAGCCAGCATTTCCTGAAAAAGCCGGTGCAGGGCCGTGTGCTGGAAGTGGCCCCGAAGCGCACCACCTTTGGCTGGGACATACCCGAAGGCAAGAACAGGAAGGGCGAAACGCTCCTGCCGGTGAACTACCGCGCTGCCGTGGAAAATGGCGGCGGTGAAATCACTGTCTATGCCAAGCCCGAAGGGGCCACCAAGCATTACTGGTCACCCGGCACCTGCAAGGCAGGCTGATCTTCGACCGGGAATCCGGGCTTGTGCTCTTGACCTTCGGGAACCGAAGGGCCTTAGTCCCGTTGAACCATACACCCCGCGCGAAAGGATATTCCCATGGCTTTCACCCTTCCCGATCTTCCCTATGCCCATGATGCGCTTGCCCCGCTGGGCATGTCGAAGGAGACGCTGGAATACCACCACGACCTGCACCACAAGGCCTATGTCGACAACGGCAACAAGCTGATCGCGGGCACCGAGTGGGAAACGAAGTCGCTGGAAGACATCGTCAAGGGCACCTATCAGGCCGGGGCCGTGGCGCAGAATGGCATTTTCAACAACGCCAGCCAGCACTGGAACCACAACCTGTTCTGGGAAATCATGGGGCCAGGCGAAAAGAAGATGCCGGGCGCGCTGGAAAAGGCGCTGAAGGAGGCCTTCGGTTCGGTCGAGAAGTTCAAGGAAGATTTCGCCGCCGCAGGCGCGGGCCAGTTCGGTTCGGGCTGGGCCTGGCTGGTCAAGGACAAGGATGGTTCGCTGAAGATCACCAAGACGGAAAACGGTGTGAATCCGCTGTGCTTTGGCCAGACGGCCCTGCTGGGCTGCGATGTGTGGGAACATTCCTATTACATCGACTTCCGCAACAAGCGTCCGGCCTATCTGACCAATTTCCTGGACAAGCTGGTGAACTGGGAAGCGGTCGCTGCCCGCATGTGAGCGCCGGGTGGGGGCTGCGCGCCCCCACACGCCCGCGGGATACTTCCGGACAGAAAATGATCAGGGCGCGAGGCTGCTTGCCAGCGCCCTTTTCAGTTCCGCAACATCCGCCACAGGTGTGATGAAGCCGCGCATTTCTGCCGGGGCAAAGCCTCGTGCGCAGATATGATCGAACAGGTCGATGAGCGGCTGCCAGTAGTCTTTGATGTTCAGCACGATCACAGGCCGCGCATGCAGGCCAAGCTGCCGCCAGGTGACGACCTCGAACAATTCGTCCAGCGTTCCGGCACCGCCGGGCAGCACGACGATGGCATCGGAATTCATGTACATGACTTTCTTGCGTTCATGCATGTCTTCCGTCACCACAAGTGTCGTCAGGTCGCGCTTGCCAACCTCGTGCTTCATCAGGTGTTGCGGAATGACGCCAAAGGTATCGCCCCCCGCCGCCTGTGCCGCACGGGCGACCGCACCCATCAGCCCGATGTCGCCTGCGCCATAGACAAGCCGCCAGCCGCTATCGGCGATCATGCGCCCCGTTTCCGTTGCGGCCTGTCTGAAAGTGGGGTCGTCGCCATCGCGTGAACCACAATAGACACATATTGATCTGGTATGGAGTGGCATATCTTGGGGTTCCGCGAGCGTTGCTTTGACCCGTGATAGCTGCGTTGCTATGCTTGCTCAAGCCGGGGGGCGATTTGGTCGCAGGGTGGAAACCCGCGCGGGGCAGGGGGCAGGGATGGACGAAGGGCAGCAGGCACCGGAAGAACGTCGAAAAGGCGCGGTCTGGGTATTTGCGGCGGGTCTTGGTGTGCTGGGGGCGCTTGCGGCGGTTTCGGTGGTATCGATGCGTGGCAAGGCCCCGGTTCCCGGGCAGTCGGCAAGTGTGGCGCAGCCGGCCAGCGACACCGCCGGTGTGGCGGGTGCGGCAGCGGTCGGGTCAGTCGACGGTACGGCATCGGTGGTGACTGGCGACAACAGTCCTGACAATGCCAATGACACAGATGCGGGCGACGAGGGAACCGAAGTCGTTGCGAAGGCGGAGCCAGCGAAGCCGGCGGCGGCGGCCACGCCCACCTTTGACGTGGTTCGTCTGGATCCAGAAGGGAATGCCGTTGTCGCAGGCGTCGCGACACCGGGGGCCGAGGTGCAGGTGCTGATCGATGGGGCCGAGGCCGCGCGGGCGACAGCCGGGGCGGATGGCAAGTTTGTCGCGCTGTTTTCGGTTCCGCCGGATGCGTCCGCGCGCATGGTGACATTGGGCATGAACGGGCAGGGCGGCACGCAGATTGCATCAGCGCAATCGGTCATGCTGGCGCCTGCTCCCAAAGCCGTGCCCGACGTTGCGATGGTTGAAGCTGACCCCGGGTTGCAAGCCGAACCATCGGCGGCTGATCCAACCGATACCGGCGAGGCTGTCCTTGCCACATCCGACCCAGAGGAGCAGGAACAGGCAGCCGCCACCGCGGTGGTGATGCTTGGCCAGACACCGGAGGAGACAGAGGTATTGCAAAGCGGTGCCTCCCCCGCCGTACAGGATCATGTCAGCATCGACGCCATTGCTTATGATGACAGTGGCGATGTGCTGATCGCAGGGCGCGGCCGGGCAGAAAGTGCTGTGCGCGTCTATGTCGACAACAAGCCGTTGACGACAACGCCGGTGACTGCGGAAGGCAGTTGGCGGCTGGTGCTGCCCGAGGTCGACAGCGGGCTTTATACCCTGCGGGTGGACGCGCTGGATTCAGAGGGAAAGGTTACATCGCGGTTTGAAACACCGTTCCAGCGCGAGGAGCGTGCCGTCGCCGCGCAGGCGGTGGCCGAAACCGCCGCCCCCGATCCTGCACGCGCCGTGGCCAGCCGTGTGACGGTTCAGCCCGGTTTTACGCTGTGGGGGATCGCCCGCGCCAACTATGGCGAAGGGATGATGTATGTTCAGCTTTATCAGGCGAACAAGGATCTGATCCGCGACCCGGATCTGATTTATCCGGGCCAGATTTTTGCCGTGCCGGGCAACTGACCGCGCAACAGGAACGGCAGAGTTCGCGCAAATTTCCGGGCCGCCGACGGTACTGCCGTCAGGCGTCGGCACCCTGCGGTACTTCTGTCACAGGATCTGCTGCACGAACGCGGAAACTGCGGGTCAGAAAATCGGGCATGTGATCGCCCATCCCGACAACCACGGGGCCATGATCGCGACGGTTGTCTGACCTGTCGCGGGGCCTGTCGCGCCGATCGCCATCGCGGCGATTGTCGCGTTTCTGGTCGTCGCGCGCGGCCGGAACGGGGGCGGATTCGGCTGGTTCGACGGCGACCTCGGCAATCGCGGCCGCCTCTTCGCGCGGTGCGCGGTCCCGCCGCGACTTGCCGCCACGGCTGCGCCGTTCGGATCTTTCTTCCTCCCGCTCGGGCGCGGGGTGAGAGGAGCCGACCGAAAATCCCTCGGGCAGGTCGCCACGCGGGATCGGATTTTTGACCAGCGATTCAATCGCCGCCAGATATTTTGCATCGGCGGGTGTGGCGATGGTAAAGGCCTTGCCCTTGCGGCCCGCGCGGCCGGTGCGGCCGATGCGGTGGACGTAATCCTCGGGGTGGCTTGGCACATCGAAGTTGAAGACATGGCTGACGGCAGGAATATCCAGCCCCCGTGCGGCCACGTCGGAAGCAACAAGGAAACGGATCGATCCGTCACGGAACCCGTCCAGTGTCCGCATCCGCTGGCTTTGATCCAGATCGCCATGGATCGGCGCGGCGTTGAAGCCGTATTTCTTCAGCGACTTGGCCAGCACGTCCACTTCTGTCTTGCGGTTGCAGAACAGGATGGCGTTTGTGCAGGCCTCGCCTTCGGCGGCGATGATCGCGCGCAGCAGGTCACGCTTTTCTTTGGCGGTGGCATCCTTGCGGCTGGGTTTCAGCTCGACAAGCTTCTGCTCGATGGTCTCTGAAGTCGTCGCCTGCCGGGCCACCTCGATCCTTGCCGGGTTCGACAGGAACATGTTGGTGATCCGCTCGATCTCGGGCGCCATGGTGGCCGAGAAGAAGAAGGTCTGCCGGGTAAACGGTGTCAGGCTGAAAATTCGTTCGATATCCGGAATGAAACCCATGTCGAGCATGCGGTCGGCTTCATCCACCACCATGATCTGGACACCGGTCAGCAGCAGTTTGCCGCGCTCGAAATGATCGAG
>JBOFCO010000050.1:0-1528 GCA_051646105.1 Paracoccaceae bacterium | reverse complement strand
CAAGCGTGCCGTGCTTCGTGGCGGGCACGCTGATTCTGACAGCCCGCGGCGAATTTCCGGTCGAACGCTTGCAGCCCGGCATGATGGTGATGACCCGCGATGACGGCCCGCAACCCCTGCGCTGGATCGGACGACGGCGTGTAAAGGCCGAAGGTGCCTTTGCCCCTGTTGCCATCGCCGCTGGTACCTTTGGCCCGCACCGCGCGCTGCGTGTGTCGCCGCAGCACCGCCTTCTGATCGAAGGCGCGCTGGCCGAACTGCATTTCGCTGAGCCAGAGGTGCTGATTCCCGCCAAGGATCTGGTCGATGGAAAGGCCGTACGCGTGATCGAGGGCGGCCATGTCGAATATGTTCATCTGCTGTTCGACAAGCATCAGGTGATCTGGTCAGAGGGATTGCCCACAGAAAGCTTCCTGCCGGGCCCACAGACCACAAATTGTATCGAGGACGATTTGGTTCGCGAGATATGCGCGCTGTTCCCACATCTTGATCCGCAGACCGGGAAAGGTTACAGCAGAAGTGCGCGACGCGTCTTGCGGCGGCATGAGGCAGCGGTCCTGACGGGTGGTCGGGCAGCGAGTCCTTCGGTGGAACAGGTGGTGGGGAAGCCATCTGGGTCAACGGCCAAAGCATCGGCACGCGGCGCTTTGCCTGCTGCAAGGGATCGACGCGGGGGTGCGTCGCGCAGCATGGCACCAGGGGTGGGTGCAAGATGAACGACATGGCAACCGACATGGCGGAACGCGCCTTGTTCGATCCGACCCTGCCAAGGGGCTGGTTCGGCTGGCGGGGCGACAGCGGCACCGTGCGCGTGGCGGCGCGTGTTCCGGCGGCGCGGCCTGTCATGGCCACCGTCGTGGCCGAATTGCAGTTCAGCGGCGAGGCGCGGGGCGAAACCACGATGTTGCGCGCCGACGACGGGAATGACCGCGCGTTTTCCCTCCGTGTGACCTCGACCGGGACATTGCGCGTGGACCGGCGTTCCGGCGATGCGGTTTCCAGCCTGTCCCTGCCCGGTGCGGTTCCGGCTTCGGGTGGCGCGATCATGGTCAGCTACAGCGTGGACACGCTGCGCGGGCGCAGCCTGCTGACAGCGGAAAACCTGATCAATCCGGCGGGTGGACTTGTTCAGATCGACGGATTCGATCCGATCGATTTCGATCCGGCAGAACTGTCGGCGCTGCTGCAGCCCGCGCGGCGTCAGCGCCCCGGTGCCTCGGCTGTCTGGGCGGGGGTGGCCCTGGGCCAACTGCCTATGGCGGTGCGGCCCGGTCTGCACGGATCCACGCCGGTTCTTACCCCGGACGGCTATACCCGCATCGACCGGTTGAGTGCCGGTGACAAGGTCATCACCCATGATGGCCGGGCGGCGCCGGTGCGATGGACCGGGCTGCTGCGGATGCCGGCGGCCGGTTCCTTCCGCCCGGTGCGGCTGCGGGCGCCGTTTTTCGGGCAGTCCGCCGATCTGATCGTGGCCCCCTATCAGCGGGTGCTGCTGGCGGGTCCGGACATAGAATACCTGCTTGGC
>JBOFCO010000104.1:0-3577 GCA_051646105.1 Paracoccaceae bacterium | reverse complement strand
TGAAAAAGAAAAAGCGACGCCCTGCCATATCAACGAGCACCGCCTGATCGGGCAGGTCGGGGCCGCGATCCCAGCGCAGCCAGGGGGTGATGTAGTAGATGCCCAGAGTAATCGCCATGATCACCCATTTCAGGCTGCGGAACTTCCCCTTGACCCGGCGGGGAAAGATCGGTTCCCGCGCGGCGTATAGGCTTGGGGGATTTGGCTCGGCGCTGCTCAAGGCGGACTCTCCCGTGGCTGTCGTCGCCGTTATCTTGCAGCAGGACGGCGGGGGCTTTGACCTGCATCAATAAATAGATCGGCGATACATGTTTGAACCGCGCCAAGCTGACGCAGGCTTTGACGTAGGCCCTGCGACAAAGCATCCTTGGCACAGGGGCGCATGGACGCCCGGAATATGGGGGGGACATGAACCAGAAGCGCACGGCCCGCCAGGCCGAGGAGTTTTCGGTCGCCGAAATCGGTGCATTGGCGCATCTTTATCGTGGCGAGGTATACCGAAGCACGATCTGGCGTACCCGTCTGGATACGACAACAAACTGGGCGGTGGTCACGCTGGGGGTGGCGCTGTCGATTACGTTTGCCTCACCGGATGCCTCGCCCTTGCCACTGCTTCTGGTCGGCGTGCTGATCCTGCTGTTCCTTGCGCTGGAGGCACGGCGCTATCGCTTCTTCAACGTCTGGCGGGCGCGGACGCGCTGGATGGAAAAGCATTTCTTCGCCCCGATGCTGACCGACGGCGATCTGCATACGGAAGAGGACTGGCAACGCACGCTGGCAGAGGATTACCTGCATCCGCGCTATCATGTCAGTTACCTGACATCTCTCGCACGGCGCATCCGGTCAAACTATCTGTGGATCCTTCTGATCCAGACGCTGGCCTATACCGGCAAGCTGATCGTGCATCCGACGCCGGTGGCGAGTTTCGGGGAGTTCGTCGCCCGCGCAGCCATCGGCCCGGTGCCGGGCTGGCTGATCCTTGCCATCGGTGCGGTTTATTGCATCACCTGGGCAGTGCTCGCGCTTTGGGTCACGCGCGAAGATACCCGTCGCCACGGTGGTGGCGCGCATCTGAAGATTTTGAGTTGAGGCGCTATAAGATCATCGCACAACGAACCCGTGTGCAAAGGGATCGCGATCATCGATGAAGATCGTGTTGTAACCTGTCATGCGTGCCCATCCGGCGACTGACGGAATGATCGCGGGGTGGTCTGCGACCGCCGTTGCGGCTTCGACGCGGCCCTTGAAGATCGATCCGATGATGCTTTCGTGGTGAAACTCGTCGCCGGGCTTCAGCTTTCCATGCGCCGCCAGTTGCGCCATGCGTGCAGAGGTGCCGGTGCCGCAGGGGCTGCGGTCTATGGCCTTGTCGCCATAGAAAACAGCGTTGCGGGCATGTGCGCCGGGCGTCTTGGCGGCGCCGGTCCACAGGATATGACTCAGCCCCTGGATCGCCGAATGTTCGGGGTGCACGAATTCGTATTTCACGTTCAGCGCGGCACGCAAGCGTTGGCTTAAACCGATCAGTTCGGCTGCCGTGTGATCCGCCATGTCTTGAAAGACCTTCTGCGGCTCGACGATGGCATAGAAGTTACCGCCATAGGCCACGTCCACAGCAACTTCGCCCAGGCCCTCCACCGTGGCGGTCAGCCCTTGCGCGTGCAGGTAGGAGGCCACATTGGTCAGCCGCACCTCCTCGACGAAACGCCCGTCCTGACGATAGGCGATGTCGACCTTTCCGGCCGGCGCATCGATGGAAAGCGCGCCCGGTGCGCGCGGGGTGATCAGCCCGTTTTCGATTCCCATGGTGATCGTGCCGATGGTGCCGTGGCCGCACATCGGCAGACAGCCTGATGTTTCGATGAACAACACACCCACATCGCAATCCGGTCTTGTCGGCGGATACAGGATCGTGCCCGACATCATGTCATGGCCACGCGGCTCGAACATCAGTCCGGTGCGAATCCAGTCGTACTCACGCAGGAAATGCGCGCGGCGTTCCAGCATCGTCGCACCATCAAGACGGGGGCCACCACCGGCGACAAGACGCACCGGATTGCCGCAGGTGTGGCCGTCGATGCAGGAAAATGTATGCACGGCCATGGGTCAGAACCTTTGCGGAGAGAACGGAGCAAGATCGATGGCAGACTGCTGCCCGGTCAGCAGATCGGCCACAATGCGGGCCGTCCCCGCAGACTGGGTAAGACCAACATGCCCATGACCAAAAGCATAGACAACACGAGGGGTTGCTCGGGCCAAGCCTATCGCAGGCAGCGAATCCGGAAGTGACGGACGGAAACCCATCCACTGGACACCACCCGCAGGGTTCAACCCCGGCAAGAAGGCCATCGCCTTTTTCAGCATGGCTTCGGACCGCTTGAAATTGGGCGGCAGGTCCAGCCCGCCCAGTTCCACCGCACCGCCGACGCGGATGCCCGTCGACAGGCGGCTGATGACAAAGCCGTGGCCGCCAAAGGTGATCTGGCAACGCAGGTCAAAGGCGGTTTCAGGCAGGGTGGTGTTATAGCCCCGCTCGGTTTCCAGCGGGATGCGTTCGCCAAGTGTGGCGGCAATGCGGTGCGAGAAGGCCCCGGCAGCCAACACCACCTTTTCGGCCTGCAGCACACCACCGGAGTGATGGATGCGCACCCCGTCGGGCAATGGCGACAGCGCGGTTGCATCGGCGCGGATGATCGCACCGCCCTGCGCCCTGAAGCGTTCGGCCAGCGCCAGCGTGTACAGCTTTGGATCGGCGATGGAATACCAGCCGGGCGTGAATGTGCCGTGGGTAAAGCGCGGGGACAGGCCGGGCTGCAACCGTGCCATTTCGCCGGCGGTCATATGCTGAAACTCGATCCCGTGACCGGTCCGTGCCTGCCAGCCGGGCAGAGAGTCGCGAAACTCCGTCTCACCTTCGTAAACTTGCAGACCGCCAGATTTTCCCAGCATGGGCAATGTGCCCGTCGCCGTCAGGAAAGGTTCCAGCTCTGCCTTCGACAGGGCCATCAGCGCAGCCTGTGCTGCGGTCGATGACGCGACCGCCCCGGACGAACAGGCCCGCCAGAAACGATACATCCACGGTGCGATCTTCAACGCATATCGCGGGGGAACCGACAGTGGTCCAAGTGGGTCCAGCAGCCAGCGCGGCGCCTTTCGCAGGATGCCGGGCGACGCCAGCGGCAGGATTTCAGGAAAGGCGAAGGCACCGGCATTTCCCGCCGATGCTCCCGCCGCGGGGCCTTCGCGGTCGATCACGGTGACCGTCATCCCGCGCGCCTGTGCCGCGAGGGCCGAGGAAAGCCCGATGACACCCGCCCCGATGACGATGACCGCTGGCCTGTCAGGCATGGCGCTTGTCCAGTCGGGCCGACCAGTCGGCATACCACGCCGTGAACAGCGCAAGCTGCTTTTCAATGAACCCCTGCTGACTGGGGGACAGTGCATCACTTTCATTGAAATGCAGACGATAGGCAGGATCGCCCTTCACCACCATCATATGCTTGAAGAAAAGAACCAGGTCAGGCCCGGCATCGACCTCTGACAGAACCTGCATCGCTGTATCAAGCTCATACGCAAG
>JBOFCO010000135.1:0-11595 GCA_051646105.1 Paracoccaceae bacterium | reverse complement strand
CATGGCTTCGATAGCCTTGCCGACTGCGGCGATGGTTTCCGTCTTGTCCCGCTGCGCCCCGCCCAGCGGTTCCTTGACGATCCGGTCGATCACGCCCAGCTTTTGCAAATCCTGTGCGGTCAACCGCAGCGCCTCTGCGGCCTCGCGCATCTTTTCGGCATCTTTCCACAGGATGGATGCACAGCCTTCGGGTGAAATCACCGAATAGATCGAATGCTCCAGCATGGCGATGCGGTTGGCGGTGGCAAAGGCAACCGCGCCGCCCGATCCGCCCTCGCCGATGATCACGGCGATCAGGGGCACACCGATTTCAAGGCATTTGGCGGTGGATCTGGCGATAGCTTCGGATTGCCCGCGTTCCTCGGCACCCTTGCCTGGATATGCGCCGGGGGTATCGATCAGCGTCACCACCGGCAGGCCGAAGCGGTGCGCCAGATCCATCAACCGGATCGCCTTGCGATAACCTTCGGGCCGCGCCATGCCGAAATTCCGTTCGATCCTGGTCTTGGTATCGTTGCCCTTTTCATGCCCGATCACCATCACCGGCTGATCGTTGAATCGCGCGAGTCCGCCCATCACGGCGTGGTCGTCGGCAAAATTGCGGTCGCCCGCCAGCGGCGTGTATTCGGTGAAAAGGGTGTCGATATAGTCCTTGCAGTGGGGGCGATCCGGGTGCCGCGCCACCTGACATTTCTGCCAGGGCGTCAGCACCTTGTACAGATCGCGCAGCATGGTATCGGCCTTGCGGTCCAGCGCCGATGCTTCCTTTTCCACATCCATAGACGGATTGCTGCGCGCCAGCGCCCGCAGTTCTTCGGCCTTGCCCTCGATCTCGGCAAGCGGCTTCTCAAACTCCAGATAATTCATCGGGCACTCCCTTGGCGTTGCAATCTATATGGCCAAGACCGGCCAGCGATGCAACCAAGCAAGCGATGCCTGCGACATGTCAGCTTGCAGGCGGGGCATAGATTGCCGTGCCGGAAAAGACGATGTGAACATCGCCCGACCCATCGGGAACCAGCACGAAGCCGATGGTCAGCCGTTCAATCATGACATAGTCGCCCAACATCCCGACTGGCATCACGATTTCCGCATCGGGCCAGGCCGGATCGGCGCGCATCATCGGTTTTGCCTGTTCCAGAATATCCGGCGGGGCGTCGAAATCGCTGACAAGCGCAGCGGCCAGTTCGTCCATCGCCCGCGGGTCCATGGTCACCGGCCCGAAGCCGCCGCTGCAATTGATCGCGAAGGCGGCCTCCGCCGGCAGCTCCGGCCACTGGATCGCTTCCAGCAGGCCAGGAACCTTTCTCATCGCCGCGATCGTGTCCCTGCCAAAGCGCTCGCACCCGCTGGCGCGGGGCGAAAGGCTGTTTTCTGTTGCGGCTTTGCGGACGGAATGCAGCCGCAGATAAAAACGGTCACCAGTGCTTTCCGGCGCACCTTCGGGCCCGATTGCATCCAGCGCCGCTGGATCATTCGTCCCGACAACTGTGGCTTTCAGCGTGTCGGTATCCTTGTCGACCGCCGCAAGCTGGGCGCGAAAATCGGCATAGGCCTCTGCCGGTCGGACCATCGTCTGGGCAAGGGCGGGCAGGGCAAGGGCGATCCAAAGCGCAACGGCAAGACGGAACAAGATAACCTCTTGATTTCTGGAATTATTGCAGCGCCATGCCACAGAAGGCAGCACATAGGCAACTGGCATTGCTGATGTGCAGCGTCACCTGTCCGGGAAGGTCAGCAAGATTTGCACATTGATGTCGTGCCACATCGGGAGCGGAAGAAAGGACGGGCCAATGCTGAATGACTATGAAAAGCGTTTGCTGCGGGTTCTGGAGCATATCCACGACAACCCGGCTGGGGATCTGTCGCTGGATGCCCTGGCTGATGTCGCCGCATTGTCGCGCTTTCATTTTCACCGCGTTTTCCGGGCGGTTATCGGGGAAACGACGGCGCAGGCGGTGCGCAGGATCAGGCTGGCGCGTGCCAGTGCCCTGCTGGTGCAGTCAGACGAACCGATCCCGTCGATTGCGCGCAGCATAGGCTATCCGAACCCGCACAGTTTCGTGCGTGCATACGGAGAGTTTTTCGGAATGACCCCGGCCGCCTTCCGCAACCGGGGCGAATTGCGCCCCATCCCCCGCAACCAACCCCAGAAGGTGACAATCATGCATCCCGTAACGATCCGAGACGAAGGCAGCCGCCGGCTTGCCGCTGTCCCCCATTCCGGTCCCTATATCGACATTGGCCGGGCATTCGAAAGACTTTCCGCCATCCTTGGTGCGCGCGGCCAGTTCGGCGGCGGCAGGATGGTTGGCGTCTTTTATGACGACCCCAGTTCTGTCGCCCCCGATGCGCTGCGCAGTCACGCGGGATATGAAATCGCCGGTTTCCATCCCATCGAGACGCCGCTTGAAACCATCACGCTGCATCCCGGTCGCCATGCCGTGATGACCTATACCGGCCCCTATGCCGGGCTGCATGCTGCCTATGATCAGTTTTACAGCAGCTGGCTGCAGAAATCAGGCGAAGAACCTGCGGATCAGCCGCCGTTCGAGGTTTACCTGAACACGCCGATGACCGCAGCCCCCGAGGAGCTTGTGACGGAAATACATATGCCGCTGAAAGGATAGCGTGTCAGGGCGATCTGTCCGACCCTAAAAACAGCACAGCCCCGTGGCCGGGCCACGGGGCGTGCATCGGCCCGGCATGCCGCAGGGGCCTCCTCTCCCCTTGGTCGCGGCGCAGGCATATTTCGCGGTCCGCCGCACAAAGCAGCGAACAGGCCGTCACCATGCCCACGGCAGCGGCAATCTGTCAACGATTCAGGTTGTCCAGATGCCAACTTGCTCCGCCCCTTGCGGGGCCAGTGACTACTTGCCGCCGATCAGTTCGGCCTGCTTCACGATCACCTCTGCCTGCTTGATGCTGGCAATATCGACCAGCCTGCCTTTGTAGACCGTCGCCCCTTCGCCCCGTGCCTTTGCGGCCTCCATCGCGGCAAGGATTTCGCGGGCTTCCGCCACGGCGGCTTCTGACGGGGTGAAGACCTCATTCGCAAGTGCCACCTGCTTGGGGTGGATCGCCCATTTTCCAACCATGCCCAGCGTGGCAGAACGCAGCGCCTGCGCGCGGAAGCCGTCATCGTCGGAAAAATCACCGAAGGGGCCGTCGACCGGCAGGATACCATGCGTGCGGCAGGCAGCAACGATGGCCGCCTGCGCCCAGTGCCAGGGATCAGACCAGTGTTTCGCCCCTTCGCGCAGCATGTAGTAATTTTCCTGCGTGCCGCCGATGCCGGTGGTCTGCATCCCCATGCTGGCGGCGAAATCGGCCGCACCCAGCGACATGGCCTGCAGGCGCGGGCTGGATGCCGCGATTTCCTCGACATGGGCGATTCCGGCAGCAGATTCGATGATGACCTCAAGGCTGATGCGCTTCTTGCGTCCCTTTGCGGCCTCGATCGCGGTGACCAGCGCATCAACGGCATAGACATCCGCCGCGCAGCCGACCTTGGGGATCATGATCTGGTCGATGCGTTCCGATCCCTGTTCTAGCAGGTCGACCACATCGCGGTACCAGAACGGGGTATCCAGCCCGTTGATCCGCACGGACAGGTATTTGCTGCCCCAATCCACGTCATGGCTGGCCTGGATGATGTTGGCGCGGGCCTGTGGCTTGTCGCTGGGGGCTACCGAATCCTCCAGATCAAGATTGATGACATCCGCAGCGCTGGCCGCCATCTTTTCGAACAACTGCGTGCGCGATCCCGGTCCGAACAACTGGCAGCGGTTCGGACGGGCAGGGGCGAGGGGTTGCAGGCGAAAGGACATCGGACCTCCGGGCAATGAAGTTACTTCATGGGGCAAGTCACGGTTATATTGTTGCGTGCGTGTCGGCAAGAAATCTTTGCAGTTGCAGCATTGCAATTGCGGCAAGACTTTACCCGACGCCGCTGAGCGGGCACCTTGAGCGAAACGGGGGGCTATCCTGATCACACTGACCGAAGACCGCTTTCCGCTTTCGGAAACTTTCACGATCTCGCGCGGGAGCAAGACCGAGGCGCGGGTCATCACCGTTTCGGTTACGCGCGACGGTGCAACGGGACGCGGCGAATGTGTGCCCTATGCCCGCTTTGGTGAAACCCCCGAAAGCGTGGCGGCGCAGGTTGCGGCGCTGCCCCCGGACGTGACGCGGGACCAAGTGCAAAACCTGCTTCCGCCGGGCGCTGCGCGCAATGTGGTCGACTGCGCGTTGTGGGACTGGCAGGCGAAACAGGGCGGCAGGCGCGTGTGGGAACTTGCCGGTGTGGCCGCGCCGGGGCCGCTGATTACCGCCTTCACCCTGTCACTGGACAGCCCAGAGAACATGCGCGCTGCCGCCACCCGCCATGCGCATCGGCCGGTGCTGAAGATCAAGCTGGGCACCGCAGACGACATGCCAAGGCTGGAGTCCGTGCGGCAGGGCGCGCCCTCGTCAAGGATCATCGTCGACGCGAACGAAGGCTGGACGGCCGAGGTCTACGCCGATCTTGCCCCGCATCTGGTGCGGCTGGGCGTGGTTCTGGTGGAACAGCCGCTGCCTGCTGGCGATGACGGAATGCTGGCCGAAATCGCCCGGCCCGTGCCGGTCTGCGCCGATGAAAGCTGCCATGACCGCGCGTCGCTGGTCGGGCTGGCGGGAAAATACGATGTGGTAAATATCAAGTTGGACAAGACCGGCGGGCTGACAGAGGCGCTGGCCATGCGTGACCTTGCACACGCACAGGGTTTCGGGATCATGGTCGGCTGCATGGTCGGGTCATCACTGGCGATGGCTCCGGCGATGCTGGTAGCGCAGGGGGCGGATCATATCGATCTTGACGGGCCGCTGCTGCTGGCCGCAGATCGCGATCCCCCGCTGCGATATGATGGCAGCACGGTTTTTCCGGCCGAAAAGGCGTTGTGGGGATGAAACCCTTACCGACAATACATCTGCCGCCCCCGCCGGAACGGATCGCGGTGATTGCCGATGTGCATGGCAATGCCGATGCCCTGCGCGCGGTTCTGGCGGATATTGCGACGCGGGATGTCGGCCTTATCGTCAATCTGGGCGATCACCTGAGCGGCCCGCTTGCGGCGTCGGAAACGGCAAATATTCTGATGATGACCCCGGCAATGGTCTGCATTCGCGGCAACCACGACCGTGCGCTGCTGGAAACGCCGTGTGCTGCGATGGGTGCATCCGATGCCCATGCCGATGCGCAGATCGACGATACCGTGCGACGCTGGCTGGCGACGCAACCGGTAACGGCATGGCTGCGGGCGAATGTTTTTCTGTGCCATGCGACAGCGTTCAGGGACGATGATTATCTGATGCTGGAAGCCGCACCCGGCCGTGCGCGACGCCGGGATGACAGTGGCGTTGCGGAAAGGCTTGCGGGGATCGAAGCCGCTTTGATCCTGTGCGGGCATACGCATGTGCCGGAAGTCCGTGCGCTGCCGGACGGCAGGCTGGTGGTCAATCCCGGTAGCGTCGGCTGCCCGGCCTATGCCGATGACACGCCGGTGCGCCATGTTGTTGAAACCGGCAGCCCTGCCGCCCGATATGCGGTCCTGGAACGGG
The DNA here is from genome assembly GCA_051646105.1 of Paracoccaceae bacterium. GTDB lineage: Bacteria > Pseudomonadota > Alphaproteobacteria > Rhodobacterales > Rhodobacteraceae > JBOFCO01. The sequence goes on along the minus strand of JBOFCO010000135.1, from coordinate 5,994 downwards.
AGGCGGGCGGCTGGCACTGCGACCTGCTGCAGGTCGACTATGATCCGTCCGACATGGCGGAACTGGCCCGTGCCGCCAACCGGACGGACTGGGCCCATGCTCTGATGACAGGGCGCGTCGACACCTGAAGTCGCCTTTGCCCTTGACCTTCGCCCCGTCAGCGCGAAAAAGCGGCAGAACCCGCATCATTCGCCTGCATCGCCCGAGGAACCCGCAATGACCCGCATCGTCCATGTGAACGGAGACTACCTGCCCGAAACCGAGGCGAAGATTTCGATCTTTGACCGGGGCTTCCTGATGGCGGACGGTGTCTATGAGGTGACGAGCGTTCTGGATGGCAAGCTGATCGACTTTGCCGGTCATGCAAAGCGTCTGGAACGGTCACTGGCGGAACTGGATATGGCCTGCCCTGTGACGATGGAGGAGCTTCTGTCGATCCACCGCGAACTGGTTGCGCGTAATGAACTGGTTGACGGGATGATCTATCTGCAGATCACGCGCGGCGCGCCCGAAGACCGTGATTTCGCCTTTCCCGATGCGGGGAAGGTGCGTTCGACCATCGTGCTGTTCACGCAGTCCAAGCCGGGTATGGCAGACAGCCCGCTGGCAAAGCAGGGCATGAAGGTAATTTCCATCCCCGACATTCGCTGGGGGCGGCGCGACATCAAGACCGTGCAACTGCTTTACCCGTCGATGGGCAAGATGATGGCCAAGAAGGCAGGCTGCGACGATGCCTGGATGGTCGAGGATGGATTGGTGACCGAAGGCACCTCGAACAACGCCTACATCGTCAAGGGCAACACCATCGTCACCCGTCAGCTTGGCAGCGAAATCCTGCACGGTATCACCCGTGCGGCCGTGCTGCGCCTGGCGCGGGAGGCACAGATGACGGTCGAGGAACGCCCTTTCACCCTTGCCGAGGCGCAGGCGGCTGATGAGGCCTTCATCACCTCTGCCTCGACCTTCGTCATGCCGGTGGTAGAGATCGACGGCGCGGCGCTGGGCGGCGGCAAACCCGGCCCGGTGGCGGCGCGTCTGCGGGAAATCTATCTGGACGAGATGCGCAAGGCTGCAATCTGAGCAGGTAGGGAAAAGGGGGCTTTCTGCCCCCTTTGGATCCCCCGAGGATATTTCGGCCAGACCGAAAGATCAGTCCTTTTTACCCACATTTTCGGCAAAGGCCTTTCGAAAGGCGGCCTGCTTTCCTGCGTCGGCCTCGGTCTGGTTCCCGGCCACCCAGTCGCCATAAGGCATGCCGTAAAAGATTTCGCGCGCCTCATCCTTTGTCATGTCGATGCCGCGTTCATTTGCCGCTTCCTGATACCAGCGTGACAGGCAGTTGCGGCAGAAACCGCCGAGGTTCATCAGGTCGATGTTCTGCACATCGGGACGCTTTTCGATCAGGTGCTCGCGCAGCGCGCGAAAGGCTGCGGCTTCCAGTTCGATGCGGGTTCTGTCGTCCATAATGTCCTCCTACAATGCGGCATCGGCCAGTGCGGCGGCCAGGATCGGCGCCAGGCGGGCGGCCCACTGCGCCTGTGTTTCGTGCGTGGCGATCAGGTCGTTGCGGAGCTCGATCAGCACGTTGGGCCGGCCACTGGCCAGCGCGTGCCGGTCAATGGCATCGCCCGGAAGATGCCCGGCATAGGGCTGGTTGTCACCGATGCAAAGGTCGCGTTCAGCCCGAAGGCGGGTCAGCAGCGGACGTGCCAGCCTGTCGTCACCTGCATACAGCACCCCCACATGCCAGGGCCGCAGGGCACGACCGCGAAGGCAGGGGGTAAAGGAATGGATGGCGCAGATCACCGTGTCGGAGTTCCGCGCGGCGAGAGCGGCGAGCGCAGCGTGATAGGGGCGGTAAAGACGTGCCAGCCGGGCCTCGCGTTCATCGGATGTGAGGTTGCGGTTCGCAGGGATGATCGTGCCATCGTAAAGCCGCATGATAAGTGTGGGATCGTCCTCTCCGCGGTTCGGGTCGATCACCAGCCGGGAAAAGCCCGACAGGATTGCGGGGGCGTCGAGCAACCTTGCGAGTTCACGTGTCACCCCCGCTGCACCGACATCATAGGCGATATGGCGCGCCATATCTGTCGGGGCGATGCCCAGATCACCGCCGCAAACCCAGTCAGGCACGGTGTTTGAGGCGTGATCGCAGGTTACAAGCCACCGCGCGCGCCGATCTTCGCCACAGGTTTCGAATGCCACCGTCTACCTCGCGTCGTCTCCGGTAAGGATTAGGGCGAAATAGAGGGTTCGTCCACTTTTCGGGCAGCAGGCCCATTCCGAAGTTAATTTACGCTGTATCCCCTTACTCTGGCCGTTGCGGCATGGCGTTCTTTCCGCCATAACGCAGGCGGCCCACCACGAACGAAGCATTCAAGAGGGAGGATGGCTGATGCGCCGCCACCGCAACGTCAAGATCGTGGCCACGCTAGGGCCGGCATCCAGCACAAAGGAAATGATCCGCGCCCTGTTCGAGGCCGGAGCCGATGTGTTTCGCCTGAACATGAGCCACGGCACCCATGACGACATCCGTGCGCGTCATACCATCATCCGAGAGATCGAGGCAGAGCTGGAGCGCCCGATTGGCATTCTTGCCGATCTTCAGGGGCCAAAGCTGCGGGTCGGTGTTTTTGCCGAGAGTGCTTATGACCTTGGGGACGGTGACAAGTTCCGGCTTGATCTTGATCCCGCGCCAGGTGACGCCAAGCGTGTGCAGCTTCCTCACAAGGAAATCTTTGAGGCGCTGGTGCCCGGCGCCATGCTGTTGGTCAATGACGGGAAAATCCGCCTGAAGGTCGATACCTGCGGACCAGATTTTGCTGACTGTACCGTTGTGGTTGGTGGAACCATCTCAAACCGCAAGGGCGTGAACGTGCCCGATGTCGTCCTTCCGCTGGCTGCGCTGTCCGAAAAGGACCGCAAGGATCTGGAATTCGCCTGCGAACTGGGGGTGGACTGGCTGGCACTGTCTTTCGTGCAGCGCCCGGAGGATGTGGAAGATGCGCGCAGCCTGGCCCGTGGCCGCGCCGCGATCCTGTCCAAGATCGAGAAACCCTCCGCCGTAAAAGCATTCGAGAAAATCCTTGCCGTGTCCGACGGGGTGATGGTGGCACGCGGCGATCTTGGCGTGGAACTGCCGGTGCATTCCGTGCCGCCGATCCAGAAACGCTTGGTACGCATGTGCAGGGCTGCGGCCAAGCCGGTGATCGTGGCAACGCAGATGCTGGAATCGATGATCGAAAGCCCGATGCCGACGCGGGCAGAGGTTTCGGATGTGGCGACCGCCATTTACGAGGGGACAGATGCGATCATGCTGTCGGCGGAAAGTGCTGCCGGGCAGTATCCGATCGAAGCCGTCCGCACGATGGACAATGTGGCGCGGTCCGTTGAAAACGACCCGACTTATCGTGAAGTGATCGAATCCTCTCGCAAGGCGGTGCGGACATCCGTTGCGGACGGTATCGTGGCCGCCGCCCGGGAGATTGCGGAAACGACCAACATCAAGGCGATCTGCTGCTACAGCCAGTCGGGGACCACATCCAATCTTGTGGCGCGCGAACGGCCGCGGGTGCCGATCATCGCGCTGACTGCGGTTGTGGAAACGGCGCGCCGCCAGAGCCTGATCTGGGGCACCCACTGTGTACTGACAGAGCCGGTCGACCGCTTCAAGATGGCTGTGGTCAACGCTGCCAGGGCGGCGCGGAAATATGGCTTTGCGACCGAGAAGGACCAGATCGTTGTTACGGCCGGTGTGCCCTTCAACACGCCGGGCAGCACCAACATCCTGCGTGTCGCGCCGTGTGACGAGCGGCAGATTTTCGGGGCCGATTCCGAATAATGCCTTAATTCAAGGCTATAGGCCGATAGCACTGGTTCAAATCGCGATTCGACATGGACAGCGACCTTTATCTTGTTATCGGCCTCTGCATCGGGGGATTGGCCTTCCCCTCGCTCATCGGGGCTTTTTCGGCGGGTCGACCGCCGCGCACTGCGGCGATCATGGTGATGATCGCAAGCGGGTTGATCCTGTTTGCGATCCAGTCGAAACCCAGCGGATACAGCCTGGGTGAGGTGCCAGAGGCATTTTCGCGCGTCGTTGCGCGCTTTGCGCACTGAAACAGCCCAAGACCTGTTTCCCGGGGCTTGCGAAAACGGCGTCACCCCCTTATGAAGCGCGTCTCTGACCGCACGTCCGGCCAAGGTGGCATGCCGAGTCGTGTGTTAACCACTCGAAAGAGGAGATGGAAATGCCCAAGATGAAGACCAAGTCTGCGGCCAAGAAGCGCTTCAGCTTCACCGCAACCGGCAAGGTAAAGGCCGGCCCCGCCGGCAAACGCCATGGCATGATCAAACGCTCGACGAAATTCATCCGCGATGTGACCGGGACGATGATCCTGAACGCGTCGGATGCGAAGATCGTCAAGAAATACATGCCCTACGACCGGTAAGGAGAGCAGCAGATGTCCCGCGTCAAATCCGGCGTCGTAACGCACGCCCGTCACCGCAAGGTGATCAAGGCTGCCAAAGGCTATTATGCCGCCCGCAGCACAAACTTCCGCACCGCCACACAGGCTGTGGACAAGGCGAACCAATACGCCACCCGCGACCGCAAGGCCCGCAAGCGCAGCTTCCGCGCGCTGTGGATCCAGCGCATCAACGCCGCCGTGCGCGCGTTCGATGAGGCATTTACCTACTCCGCCTTCATCAACGGCCTGACCAAATCGGGGATCGAGGTCGACCGCAAGGTTCTGGCCGATCTGGCCGTGCATGAACCGGAGGCGTTCAACGCCATTGCTGCCAAGGCAAAGGCCGCGCTGGCCGCCTGAAGCCGTCAGATCGGCTTCCTGATTTAGCCCTGTGCCGAAAGGTGCGGGGCTTTATTTTTCCGGTCATCGCGCAAAAAACAAAGGCGGCACCCTAGCGGTACCGCCCTTGCTGTTCGAATATGCCTGACGATCAGGCGCGCTTGCGGCGCACCGCTGCGATGCCGCCCATACCGGCAAGCAACATCCAGATTGCTGCAGGGACCGGAACCGGCGCTGGCGTCGCATCCAGATCGTCGATCCGGACGTTACCGCCATTGACTGTCGAGAAGGTGATGGAAGTCACATTGTCGAACAAACCGGCGAAATCGATCGTGAACCCGTTGTTATGCGGATAGTCGGTTTCGGGGAAGGTTGCTGTCGCCCCAGTGTCTGCCGTCACGATCAGCGTATTGTCGGTGCCCCTGCCCAGAAGCTGGAACCACATCGAGGTCAGAGAGAAGAGCCCGCCGCTGACCAGGGTCATGATCGTGGTTTCGTTGTCATTCAGCGCAAGGCAGGGATTGTCCACGCCGCAGTTGCCGTTGACGATGCGCGGTGTTGTGAACTCAAAATCCCCGACGATCAGCGGAGAGACGACACCGGCAGGCGCACCATCGAAGTTGACCGTCGCTGCAGGTGCGGCGAAAGGAAGAACCGCCAGCACGGCAGCAGCAAACAGAGTTTTGGTTGTGTATTTCGGGTTCATGCAACTGATCCTTTAAGAAATGCCTTGCAATTGAGTCATTCTCGGACCAGTTCGGCCACATGGTCAACGTATTTTGTCATATGGCCTTATTTTTGCCACATGACTAAACCGGTGATTGAGGCGCCGGTTCGGCGCATAGGAAAATACTTGCAGGCAACAACTATTGCGCGCAGCCGGGAAACATCGAAACCGAATCACCTATGTTAGCGGCTCGCGAAAGCCGCTCTTTTGCCCTGATCTCCAGGCCCGTGTCAGCCGCGCTTGCGGCGCAAGGTGACAAGGCCTGCCATCCCCGCAAACAGCGCCCATCCGGCGGCCGGCAGCGGAACGGGGCTTGCGGCCGCCACAATATCGTCAACCCTGACATCGCCGTTCGTTGAAAAGACGATCTGTTCCACATCCTGGAAAAGGCCGCCGAAGCTGATCGTTGTCGGAATATTCCGCCCGATCATCGAAGCGGTGATGTCGTAGCTGTTGCCC
>JBOFCO010000103.1:0-20503 GCA_051646105.1 Paracoccaceae bacterium | reverse complement strand
ATCAGCGCAAGCAGCGACTGACCGGCGGCAAGATGCGGGGCGACACGCTGGAAATAATCCTGTCCGATGGGCGGCTCGAACACCGTCACCAGCTTCTTCAGAATGCCGGTTTCGTTCCCCAGGGCGTCCGCAAAACGGGTGGCTGCGGGAAGATCCTCCATCGTCACGAACAGTTCCACCCAGTCATAGGCCGGGGCCAGCGGCATTTCGATTTCGGTGATGATGCCGTTGGTGCCATAGGCGTGGCTGACGCGGTGCAGTTCCTCGCCGGTAAATTCAAGAACGCGGGGTTCTTCTTCCATCGTCACGACGCGCAGGCGGATGATGTTGCCCAGATCGCGCAGCACCCCCCATGTGCAGCTTCCCACACCCCCGGAACCGCCGGCGATGAAGCCGCCGATGGTCGCCGTTGCCCAGGTAGAGGAGAACATCCGCAGTTCCTGCCCGGAATGGGCTTTTGTCGCCGCATCGAGGTCTTTCAGCAGACAGCCGGGTTCCACGATCACCCGGCCCTGATGCACTGCCCTGACTGCCGCCATGTTCTTCATGTGCAGGATCACGCCACCCGCCAGCGGCATCGCCTGCCCGTAATTGCCGGTGCCCGCGCCACGCACGGTGACAGGCACGTCATGGGCGTAAGCCGCGCGCAGCACCTCGATCACCTCGGATTCTGATTTCGGGGCCAGCACCAGATCGGCGGCCACATGATCCAGCCGCGCCTTCAGCACCGGCGAATACCAGAAGAAATCCCGGCTTTTCGCACGGACGGAGACCGGATTTTCATCCGCCTCTATATGGACCAGCGCGGCTTTCAGGGCGGAAAAATTCATCATAACACCATCAGCGGGTCCAGTTCGGCATAGTCGGGCAGCGTCCTGTCAATCTGACGACCGCTGCGGATCACCACTCGGTCAGCCTGCGGGCGGGCGAAAAACTCGTTCCAGGTCCGCGCCCTGAAGATCACAAGGTCAGCAGGTGCACCCGCCTCCAGCGACGGGGGCGTGAAGCCGCAGGCGCGGGCGGGGTTCGCCAGCGCCGTTTGCACCCAGTCCGGGCCGGTATGATCCAGATGGCCGATCCGTGTCGACTCGCGCAGCACCTCGACCATGTCCATGTCACCATAGGCATAGAACGGGTCACGGGTGTTGTCCGATGCGAAGCTGACATTGATGCCGCGCGTCTTCATTTCGTGCACCAGTGTGATGCCCCGCATCCGCGGGGTGCGGCCCGGCTGGCGATCTTGCAGATACAGGTTGCACATCGGCAGGCTGACCACATTCAGCCCGGCCTTCGCCACCAGATCGAGCGTCGCCAGCGCCTCATCCTCTGCCATGGCTGAAACCGAACAGCAGTGGCCGACGGTGACAGGCGCATCAAAGCGGGTTTCCAGAACCGTTTCCGCGATCATCCGCAGGGTGTTCGATGTGGGGTCGAGCGTTTCATCGACGTGCAGGTCAGCCGACAGCCCGCGTTCGGCAGCCATGCGGAAATAGGTCAGCAGCCGATCCTTCAGATCGGGCAGGGGATAGCTGACACAGCCCAGGACACCGCCATGACGCGCGACCAGATCGGCGGTGGCGCGGAACGGGCCATGGGGGGTGACATTGTCGGCCGCGACAAGGCTGACGGCCTGAACGTCGATCCGGCCGGCCCATTCGGCGCGCAATTCGGAAAACACGGGGAAGCTGATCGCATCCTGTGGGGGGATACTGTCCAGATGTGTACGGATCGCCCTTGTGCCATGGGCAAAGGCACAGCGCAGCGAAAAGTCCATCCGCGCCCGCACGTCCTCGGCGCGCCAGCGCGCGGTGCGGTCGGCGGCGACGGTATTCAATGCCCCCATGAAGGTGCCGTCGGGATTCGGGCTGCGCGGCCAGATATGGCCCTTGTCCAGATGGGTGTGCATGTCGATGAAACAGGGCAGCACCATCGCGCCGTTCAGATCGACTTCCCGACCCGGCGGACCGTCGTGTGGCACGATGCTGTCGCCGGACAGGGCCAGGTTCATCGTGATCAGATCACCCGGTGCCCCGATCAGGCAGGCGGGGACACTGGCATTGCGCAGGGTGACGGGACCTTCGGGAAGGGTCAGGAAACCGGTCATCCTTCCCTCTGGATCGCGCTTTCATGCCACTTGCGCAGCAGCATGTGTGACAGGAAAGACAGGCTGACAAAAATGATGACGCCAAGCACCGCAATCAGGAACAAAGCCGCAAACATCCGCGCGACGTTCAGGCGATAGCCTGCTTCGAGAATGCGGAAAGCCAGCCCTGATCCGATGCCGCCGGTGCCCGCCACGAACTCTGCCACGATGGCGCCGATCAGCGACAGCCCGCCCGAAATGCGCAGGCCGGACAGGAAATAGGGCAGGGTGTTGGGCAACTGCAGCAGGCGCAGGCGTTGCCAGCGGCTTGCGCCATAGGTGGCGTACAGGTCGCGCAGGTTGTGGTCGGTCGATTTCAGGCCCAGTGTGGTGTTCGACAGGATCGGGAACACCGCGACGAGAGAGGCGCAGATCAGCAGCCCCGCGAGGCGGCTTTCGACATAGATGAAGATCAGCGGCGCGATAGCCACGATGGGGGTCACCTGAAGAATGACGGCGTAAGGATAGAAAGACATCTCTATCCAGCGGGACAGGTCGAAAAAGATCGCCAGCCCGGCGCCCACGATCACCGACACCGCCAGTGCCATCAATGCGATCAGCAGCGTCTGCCCGGCGGCGGGGATCAGGATGCCCGCATCCTTGATCAGCGTGTTCCAGACCAGACCCGGCCCCGGCAGGATGTAATGCGGCAATTCATACCAGACGACGATCCTGTCCCAGATGAACACCAGCACCACAAAAACCAGCACCGGCAGCACATAGCCGCCCAGCCGTTCCAGCTTGCGGCGACGGATGCGGGCGGCCTCCTCTGCGTCCATTGCCGGAATTTCCGGCGAAACGGGCAAGGGCAGATCAGTCATGCAGCTTCCCCCATCGCTTCGGCCAACGCACCCGACGCGTCGCGGGCGCGGGCGGCATATTCGGGCGAGGTGCGGAACATCATGTCACGCGGGTAGGGGGCATCGACGGTCAGTTCACGCAGCACCCTGCCGGGACGCGCCGCCATGACCACGATGCGATCCGACAGGAACACGGATTCAAAAACGGAATGGGTGACGAAGATCACCGTGCAGCCGATCCGCGCCTTCAGCGCCAACAGGTCGTCATTCAGCTTTTGCCGCGTGATTTCATCGAGCGCGGCAAAGGGTTCGTCCATCAGGATCAGGCGCGGGTTGGTGACGATCGCCCGCGCGATGGATACCCGCATCTTCATGCCGCCCGACAGTTCCCGTGGATAGGACTCGTGAAAGTTTTCCAGCCCGACCAGCGCCAGCACGTCGGCAATTTCATCGCGTGCATCGACGAAACTGCGCCCTCGCAGACGGAACGGCAGCCAGACGTTTTGCGCCACTGTTGCCCAGGGCATCAGCGTGGGTTCCTGGAACACCACACCCAGGTCGCCCTGACCGCGCCCGCCCTGCCAACGGATCGCGCCCGCCGTAGGTTGGGCCAGCCCGGCGATCAGGCGTAGCGCCGTGGATTTTCCGCAGCCGGACGGCCCAAGCAGGGATATGAAATCCCCCTCGTTCACTGTCAGCGACATGTTGCGAAGCGCAACAACATCGCGGCTGAACACCTTGTCAACGTTCGACATTTCCAGAACCTTCGGCCTTTCGCCAAGGGGCAGGGTGGAACGCCGGTCAAGGGTCATTCATGTCTCCAGATGAAAAGGGCCGGGGGTGTTTTCCCGGCCCGGTTCCGCTTACTTCTTCAGGTCCAACCCGACACCCTTGCCAACAAAGTCAAGCGTATAGGCGGCCTTGTAATCAAGCTCGGCAGGCAAAACCTTGGCCGCCACCATCTTGTCGAAGAAATCCTTGTTGCGCGCATCGGTCATAACGCCGATGCCAAGGGTTTCCGTATCACCGGAATCGACGATGCCCGCCTCTTTCATCTTGGTGATGCCGTAGGCGATCATCTCATCCGTCATGTCCGGATTGTGCGCCTTGATCGCGGCATTGGCGGCGCTGTTGTCACCGTACATGTAATTGTACCAGCCCTTGATCGACCCATCGACGAAACACTGGACCACGGCGGGACGGTTCGCGATCGTATCGGCCATCGCCTCGATCGTGGTCGAATAGCTGGTGTAACCGGCATCGGCCAGAAGGAAGACATCGGGGGTGATGCCGCCTTCCTTTTCGATCATGAAAGGTTCAGATGACAGATACCCCTGCATCGCAGAGTTTTCATCCGCCAGGAACGGGGCAGAGTTGAACGTGTAGGGCGCACGCTGTTCGACAGTGAATCCGTATGCAGAAATCATCCACTGGTAGAAGCTGGAAAAACCGCCATCGCCGATCAGGATCGGGTTCAGGTTCTTCAGGTCTTCAAAGGTTTTTGCCTTGCCGGGATGGGCAATGATGACCTGCGGTTCCTTCTGGAACATGGCCGCGACGGCCTTGGTCGGGATGCCTTCCTGCACGCCGAAGAACGCCTCGAGCATGGAGCCGCCCATGAAAAAGTCGACCTTGCCGGCATAAAGCATGGCGCGGCCGTTCACCTGCGGGCCGCCTTGCAGGATTTCCACTTCAAGGCCGCATTCGGCATAGCTGCCGTCGGCAACCGCCTGATAGAATCCGCCATGTTCGGCCTGGGCCAGCCAGTTGGTGGCGAATGTCACTTTTTCCTGCGCCTGCGCGGCACTTGCCGCAAGGGCAAGCAGGCTGGTCGTGGCCGCGATACGGAACGATGTCATTGGTGTCTCCCGTGATTGGATGGATGCCCTGATCTAGGGCGGATGCGTTGCAGGCGATATGCGTGAAAGCAGTCTGTTCGCCGCCCGCCATCGCAAATGCACAACGGCAGGGCATCCAATGTCAAGCTTGCCCGGATTTCATGCAGATGTTGTCACCCATCAAGGTGCCGCCTTTCAGCTTGCCCCCGGTCGGATGCATTCCGATAGTGGAATGGAAAACGCCCCGTAGAGCGCCGATTCAGATATGAGGAACCGATGAAAGCCAGCCTGACCCCCGCAAGCTTGCCGCAGCCCTTTGGAAACTATTCACATGGCATCCTGGCCGAAGGGCAGCGCATACTTGTCACATCTGGCCAGCTTGGCATGCGGGACGGCAATTTCGTTCCTCGTACAGCCGAAGAACAGACGGAACTGTGTTTTGCCTATATCGATGCGATTCTGGCCGAAGGCGGCATGACCCGTGCCAATGTCGTGCGGATCAATGCTTTCGTCACCGACCGGCAGCATATGCGCCACTACATGAAGGTCCGTGATGCCTGGATCGGCGAAACCTCGGCCCCGCCAGCATCCACCCTGATTATGGTCAGCGGATTCACCAGAGAAGAATTTCTCGTTGAGGTTGAGGTGACTGCGGTGGGCTGAACAAAATTCGGCGGCGGCGGATGCCCAAAATTTATGCGAAATACGCGCCTCAAATCATGGTTACCGATATTTTCGCACGATCCTGCCCGGATCGAACCGAGGTGTCGGCAAGGCATTGCCTATCCTTTCAGCAGGTGACTGGGGTCGGGCGCAGGGGATTCATGACCCACGGGCCGGAACTGTCGAATTTTCTGCGATTGCAGCATGACCTAACCCCCTGATTTTTCTGCGATTGCAAAGAATTTGTAACGGGTCATCACTTTCCTGCGACCAAGATGCGGATTGCCAATCTTTGGCCCTTGCGAAATACGCCGGTCAGGGTTGCGTCAAGATCATAGCTAACCTACTGAAAAATTGTCATATGCAGTGCAGCTGAAGCACTGAAAACAAACAGGATTCGAATTGACCTTCCCGACCCGGCCCCTGGCCATATCCCTGACCGGTCCGAACACAGTCCCATCCGCCAGTGGGCTGACCCGGCGCGCGGCGCTGTTCAGCCTTGCCGGAATGTTGGGCACGACCGCACTGCCATCGATGCTGCGGGCCCAGGAAAAGCCCGCCGATGCCGCACCGCAGAAGTTTGATTTCGATGCTCTCACGGAAACGATGCGCAAGAAAGCATCGGCCCCTGACAGCCCTATTCCCGCCATGTCTGACTTTCTGGCGACGCTGAAATACGACGATTACGTGCTGATCCAGTTCTGGCCCAAGCGCGCACGCTGGAACTATGAGGGTAGCGAATTCCGCCTGCATGCTTTCCATGTCGGGTGGCTGTTCAAGGAACCGGTACATATCTTTGAAGTTGAAAACGGTATGGCGACCGAAATGGTTTTCAGCACCGATGACTTCGACTATCGCGGCGATCTCAAGGAACGCGTGCCAAAGGATTTCGCGCTGCCGGGCGTTGCCGGATTCAAGCTGAACTTCCCGTTGAACCGCGCCGACCTGTTTGACGAGGTGGTATCCTTCCTGGGTGCCAGCTACTTCCGGGCGCTGGGGCAGGGCAATGCCTATGGTCTGTCGGCGCGCGGGCTGGCAATCAACAGCGGCCTTTCGACGACCGAGGAATTTCCCCGGTTCAATGCCTTCTGGCTGGAAAAACCAGCACCGGGCGCGCGTCATGTCGTGGTCTATGCCGCGCTTGAAAGCGCATCGGTCACTGGCGCCTATCGCTTTGTCATCACCCCCGGCGTCGAAACGGTGATGGACGTCACTGCGCGGCTGTTCTTCCGCAATGAGGTCGAGCAGCTTGGCATTGCGCCGCTGACATCGATGTTCCTGTTTGCCGAAAACAACCGCGAGCGGTTCGATGATTTCCGGCCGCAGGTTCACGACAGCAATGGCCTGCGCATCGTCCGTGAAAACGGCGACGTGATCTGGCGTGCGCTGACCAATCCGGAAAAGCTGGGATCGTCCTATATGGCCGAAACTCGGCCGAAAAGCTTTGGCCTGCACCAGCGCGATCGCGACTTCGCGTCGTATCAGGATGCAGCCGCCCATTATCAGGACCGGCCGTCGCTGGATGTGGAACCTGTCGGCGACTGGGGGGCAGGCGTTGTGCGTCTGGTGGAAATCCCTAGTGATCTGGAAATTCACGACAACATCGCGGCCTTCTGGGTTCCCGATGCGCCGGTCAAGGCTGGCGAGGCGCGTGAGTTCGCCTATCGGCTGCGCTGGGGCAAATTGCCCGTTCCCGCAACAGAAGATCGCGCCATCGTTGGCGAAACCCGCGTCGGTCGTGGCGGGGCGGCGGGGCTTTTGCCCGAAGATCAGCCGGACTGGAAGAAATTCGTCGTGGATTTCCGGGGGGGCATGCTGTCGCGCCTGCCCGCCGATGACGAAAAGATCAAGCCCGAGGTCACCGTGGTGAACGGCAAGGCCGAGGTCGTCGCCTTGTCAAAGATCGAAGGCGAAGATCTGTGGCGGCTGGCCATCGACATTTCCGCCGAACCCGGCGCCGTGGTTGAACTCGCAGCACACGTGTCGGGCTACGAGCGCAAACTGACTGAAATTTGGATGTTCCAGTGGATGAAGCCGTGACTGTCGACATGAACACTTTGCACAGCGAAGCGATGATGCCGGGGCAACTGCCCGATGCGCCGCTGGCCATGCCCAAGCAGCTGCTCGAAGGCCCACGCCTGTCTGCGCGTCTGGCCGCAGTGGGGCTGGGCTTTGTACGCCGCCTGATGCCGGGCGGGGCAGAGCGCGCCGGAAACTGACATGACGACCGTCCCGGCATCGGCCAGCGGATCGGCAATGCGCAGCCCGCTTGCGGCACGCATATTCGCGCTGTCGCTGGCGGGGCTTGCGGGGGCAGGGGCGGTGATGCTGTTCCTGCAATACGGCGCCGCCGACGGGCTGGGCCTTACGGATGCGTTCCGTGCGGCGCTTATCCTTGCGTCGACGCTGTGGCTGGCCTGGGGTGCAGCGCAGGGGCTGGTCGGGCTGATGCCACGCCGGGATCGCTTGCGGCGCGGACGCCGTGCAATCGCGGGCAAGACCGTTGTGTTGGTCCCTGTCTATAACGAAGACCCCGCCGTTACATTTGCGCGCATCGCCGCGATGGACAGTGCGCTGCGGGAAACGGAACCCGGCGCCGTTTTCGATTTTGCCATCCTGTCCGACACGCGTGACGAAACCATCGCACGGTCCGAACTGCGCTGGTACCGCCGTCTGATCGCCGAAACCGGTGGCGACGGGCGCATCTATTACCGCCGCAGACAAAGCAACACAGGGCGCAAGGCCGGGAATATCGAGGATTTCATCCGCCGCTCTGGCGCGGCCTATGATTATGCGATGATTCTGGATGCCGACAGCCTGCTGGATGCGGGCACCATCGCCGAAATGGCCCGGAGGATGGAAGCAGCGCCGAACCTTGGCCTCTTGCAGTCGCTGCCCAAGACGATTCGCGCACGGTCGCGGTTCGGGCGCGCGATGCAGTTTGGCGCGGCCTTCCATGCGCCGGTCTTTGCGCGCGGTCTTGCCCGGATGCAGGGGCGTTCCGGCCCGTTCTGGGGCCATAATGCGATGATCCGGCCGCGTGCCTTTGCCGAATGCTGCGGCCTGCCTGAACTGTCGGGACGGCCGCCTTTTGGTGGCCATATCCTGAGCCATGATTTTGTCGAGGCCGCTCTTCTGGCCCGCGGTGGCTGGCAGGTGCGGCTGGACGAGGATCTGGAAGGTTCCTACGAGGAAGCCCCTGAAAACATTGTCGATCACGCAAAACGTGATCGGCGATGGTGCCAGGGCAATTTGCAGCATTCGCGGCTGCTGACCACTCCCGGCCTGCTGGGGTGGAGCAGGTTCGCCTTCTTGCAGGGCATTCTCGCCTACGTCGCACCGCTGTTCTGGGGCGGTTTCCTGATCGCCAGCATCTTCGATGCGATGCAGATTCACAAACCCGACTACTTCCCTGAACCCTATCAGCTTTTCCCGGTCTTCCCCAGCGACGAAACCGCAAAGGCGATGGGATTGGCGATCGGCATCTTCGGGTTGCTGGTCGCGCCAAAGCTGCTGATCCTGACCGAAGCGGTGTGGACGGGACGGGCGCTGCGCTTTGGCGGGACGGGCAGGGTCATCCTGTCAACCCTGGCCGATCTGGTGCTGTCCAGCCTGATCGCCCCGGTTTTGCTGATGTATCAGGTGCGATCCGTTCTTCAGGTGCTGTCGGGCACAGACGGCGGCTGGCCGCCGAACAACCGGGGCGACGGGTCGCTTACGCTGGCGGAATCCTGGGCCGCAAGCCGGTTCATCGTTCTGACCGGCGGACTGGGATTGTGGGCAACGTGGCATCTGGCGCCGTCGCTGGTGCCATGGCTGCTGCCCGTGGGCCTGCCCATGCTGTTCGCGCCCGTACTGATTGCATGGACATCGCGGCCTTCGTCGGGCGAAAGCGGCGTGTTCCGTGTGCCGTCCGAAATGCATGTGCCGCGCATCGTCCTGCGTCATGACGACATCCTTGCCCGCTGGCGCAATGGTGGCCCTGTCCTGCAATCCGCCGACGGCACCTTCCCCGTTTGAACAGGATCAGATCCCCATGTCCGGTTCCATGCCTGCCGTTGAAATCCTGCCCGCCGTCCACGGCGAGGCCAAGGTGGTGCCATATCCGAAGATGGCATCAAGACCCGCGCCAAGACCTTCTGTCCGCGATGCAAGGCTGGATGTGCTGCGCGGGCTATGTCTGGTGATGATCTTCATCAACCACGTTCCCGGCAATGCTTTCGAAAAATTCACATCGCGCAACTTCGGATTCACGGATGCCGCAGAAAGCTTCGTCTTCATGTCGGGGATATCGGCGGCTCTGGCCTACGGCACCTATTTCGTCAGTCGCCCGTGGTGGCCGGGGATCGCGCGCTGCTGGTCGCGGGCCTGGACGCTGTATATGGTGCACATCGTCGTCATGGTCTGGGCGCTTGGCATCGCGGCGGCAATGGCAAAGTTCGGCGGCATACCCGACATGCTGGGCAAGAACAACCTGCAATACCTGTGGAAAGACGCCACCGGGGTATTCATCGGGCTGCCGCTGATGGCCCATCAATGGGGCTATGTGAACATCCTGCCGGTCTATGCCGTGCTGATCTTCGTCTCGCCGCTGCTGCTGTTTGCGGGCCTGCGCTGGCGCGGCTGGCTGGTGGCCGGATCGATCCTGCTGTGGGCCGTATCGGGATATACGTTCTTCAACCTTCCGAACCATCCGACAAGCGGCGGCTGGTTCTTTAACCCGTTCTCGTGGCAGCTTCTGTTCGTCCTCGGCCTGCTGACCGGGCTTGCGCTGAAGCGGGGGGAGAGGTTCGTGCCCGAACGCCGCTGGCTGTTCTGGCCTGCCGTTGCCTATCTGGTCATGTCGCTGGTCTGGGTCAAATACCCGCCCTTTGGCAGCACGATGAACGCCCTTCTGGGCAAGCTGTCGACCATGGGCTTCCCGAACTTTACCATCAATTTCGACAAGACCTTTGTCGCCATCCCGCGACTGCTGCACGCCATTTCTCTGTTCTACGTGATCTCATGCCTTGCGCCGGTGCGCTGGTTTGCCGAAAGCCGCTGGGCGGCACCGCTGGCGCTGCTGGGCCGTCAGGCGCTGCCTGTCTTCGCGCTGGGAACAGTGCTGTCCTTCATGGGGCAGGCGGCAAAACTGGCAGTGCCGTCCAGCATGGCCTTTGACGTGCTGATCCTAAGCATCGGACTGGCGCTGCAATTCGCGCTGGCCGGGGCAAAGGACTGGTCACGCCGCAGCCTGCGCAGGGCGACAGAGGCGAAACGCGCGGGCTGATCCCCGCGCGTCCGGCGCTTACTCTGCCTCGCCCTGATCGGCGACGCGGGCGACCGAAACAACCTCTTCATCCGTGCCGACGTTGAACACCCTGACCCCGCCCGCGCTGCGGGACCGGAAGCTGATCTGGTCGACAGGCACCCGGATCGATTGGCCGCTGTCGGTGGCCAGCATGATCTGATCGGCGTTTTCCACAGGGAAGGACGCAACGATGCGGCCGCCACGGGGACCGGGCGAAATCGCCTTTACCCCCATGCCGCCGCGACCACGCACCGGATAGTCATGCGAGGATGACAGCTTGCCCGAACCGCCACGGGTGATGGTCAGGATCAGGTCTTCGGCCGCCGACATCTCTGCATAGCGTTCCGTGGAAAGCTGCCCGGCGGCGACCTCGTCCTCGTCCTCGTCGGTGTCATCCTCCGTCACACCGGCCATCAGCCTGCGCTGTTTCAGATAGGCGGCGCGCTCTTCAGGGGTGGCTTCGAAATGGCGAATGATCGCCATGGAAACCACGCTGTCGCCCTCCGCCAGCCTGATGCCGCGCACGCCGGTCGACCCGCGCGACTTGAACACACGGATTTCCTGGGTGGAAAAGCGGATCGCGCGACCGGCCTCGGTCACAAGCATGACGTCGTCATTCTCATCCGCAATCGCAGCGTTCACCAGGGTCGTGCCCTCGGGCAGTTTCATGGCGATCTTCCCGTTGCGCATGACATTGGTGAAATCCGAAAGATCGTTCTGCCGCACGTCGCCATCGCTGGTGGCAAAGACGATCTGCAGGCTTTCCCACTCTTCTTCCGGCACATCCACGGGCATCAGCGCGGCGATGGACACGCCCTGGGTGATCGGCAGGATATTGACCATCGCCTTGCCCTTGGCGGTTCGCCCCGCCATGGGCAGACGCCAGGTTTTCATCTTGTAGACCATGCCGTCGGTGGTGAAGAACAGCAAAGGCGTGTGCGTGTTGGCCACGAACAGCGTGGTCACCACATCGTCTTCCTTGGTGGCCATGCTGGAAAGGCCCTTGCCGCCGCGGTTCTGCGACCGGAATTCGGCAAGCGGGGTGCGCTTGATGTACCCGCCCGAGGTGATGGTCACGACCATATCCTCGCGCTCGATCAGATCCTCATCCTCCATATCGCCGGACCAGTCCATGATCTCTGTCCGGCGCGGCACGGCAAAGGCTTCGCGAACCTCGCGCAGTTCGGTCGAGATGATGGTGAGCACCCGCTCGCGGCTGGACAGGATCGACAGGAAATCGCGGATCTTTGCCGCCAGTTCCTGCAATTCGTCGGTGACTTCCTGCACCCCCATCGCCGTCAACCTTTGCAGGCGCAAATCCAGAATGGCGCGGGCCTGGGCTTCTGACAGGTTATAGGTGCCATCCTCGTTCACCGGATGTGTCGGGTCATCGATCAAGCGGATGTATTCCACGATGTCATGTGCGGGCCAGCGCCGGGCCATCAGTCTTTCGCGGGCCTCGGCCGGATCGGCAGAGCTGCGGATCGTCGCCACGATTTCATCGACATTGGACACAGCCACCGCCAGACCGCACAGGATATGGCTGCGTTCACGCGCCTTGCGCAGTTCGAACGCGGTGCGGCGGGCGACGACCTCTTCCCGGAACTGGATGAAATAGGCCAGAAAATCCCGCAAGGTAAGCTGTTCGGGGCGACCGCCGTTCAACGCCAGCATGTTGCAGGCAAAGCTGGTCTGCATCGGGGTGAAGCGGAACAGCTGGTTCAGCACCACATCCGGCGTCGCATCGCGCTTCAGCTCCACCACAACCCGGACACCGACGCGGTCGGATTCGTCCTGCACATGGGCGATGCCCTCGATTTTCTTGTCGCGGGCCATTTCCGCAATGCGCTCGATCATCGTGGCCTTGTTCACCTGATAGGGGATTTCGTCGACAACGATGGCAAAGCGGTCCTTGCGCAGTTCCTCGATCCGGGTTTTTGCGCGGATGATGACGCTGCCACGCCCTTCCAGATAAGCCTTGCGTGCGCCTGAGCGTCCCAGGATCAGCCCGCCCGTCGGAAAATCAGGGCCGGGGACGATTTCCATAAGCTCTTCGGCGGAAATGTCGGGGTTTTCGATCATGGCCAGCGTGGCATCAATCACCTCGCCCAGATTGTGCGGCGGGATGCGGGTGGCCATGCCGACGGCGATACCTTCGGTGCCGTTGACAAGCAGGTTCGGGTAACGCGCGGGCAGAACCGTCGGCTCACGGTCCTTGCCGTCGTAGTTGTCCTGAAAGTCGACGGTTTCCTTTTCGATATCGGCCAGCAGTGATGCGGCGGGCTTGTCCATCCGCACTTCGGTATAGCGCATCGCCGCCGGGTTATCGCCGTCCATCGACCCAAAGTTGCCCTGCCCGTCGAGCAGCGGCAGCGACATCGAAAAATCCTGGGCCATGCGGACCAGCGCATCATAGATCGCGGCATCGCCATGGGGGTGATATTTCCCCATCACGTCACCCACGGGGCGCGCCGATTTGCGATAGGACTTGTCGTGGGTGTTCCCGGTTTCGTGCATCGAATACAGGATGCGGCGATGCACCGGTTTCAACCCGTCGCGCAGGTCCGGAATGGCGCGCGAAACGATCACGCTCATCGCGTAGTCGATGAAGGAATTCCGCATTTCATCGACGATGGAAACCTTCGGGCCGTCATATGTCGGCCGCTCCGGGATTTCTTCTTCGTTTTCAGGGGTTTCCGGCGTGTCGTTCACGGGAATATCTTTCGCTGCCTGCGCTACATATTGTTGGTGCGGACTATAGCCGCCAAGGATATTGTGCGCAATGGCAGAGGGCCGGACGCCCCGGAATATCCCCGGTTACAGCTTGCGGCGCGTTGCGGAAATCCACACGAAAACCAGCACCAGCGACGCGATCGCGTTCCAGGACGCCATGGAAAGACCGAACATCTCCCACGCCACCTGATCGCACATGACGATACCGGGGGCAGCATCGGGATTCAGCAGATCAGCACCCGACAGACCGCCCAGCGCACCGCCGTCGCCCGTGCAGCTTGCCGGACCTTGCCACCATTTCCGTTCAATCCCGGTGTGATACAGGCCAAGCCCTGCGGTGGTCAGCGCCGCCAGCGCGCCAAGCCACGGCCATATCTTTTCCTGATCGCGGACCAGCGCCACGGCGCCGATCAGCACCGCCGCGCCATGCGGCCAGCGCTGCCAATAGCACAGCTTGCACGGCAGGATGCCACCCACATACTGAAACAGGAACGCCCCGGCCAGCAGCGCCGCCGATCCGAAGGCGGCCAGCAGTACAAGCGAACGTCGATCCCAGATCATCATGTCCCCCGCGCTATCCTTATGCCTTCAATGCGCGCGGGTGATGAAATACAGCGCACCCAGCGCGACAAGCAGGCCGGTCGCCACCCAGGCGAGCCGCTTTTCGATGAATTCTGCAATATGCGGGCCGAACCGGTTCAGCGCCCAGGCCAGTCCATAGAACCGCGCCGAGCGCGCCACGATAGCGGACAGGATGAACCATTTCAGATCAAAAGCCACCACACCCGACAGGATCGTGACGACCTTCATCGGCGGGATATGCGATGCGCCGGATGTGACCAGCATCAGCAGGATCATTTCCCAGCTTATGCCCTCGCGCAGCTTGTTGAACGTATCCAGTTTGCCCATGGCCGCAAGCATCGGCTGCGCGATCATGTCGAAGAAATAATACCCCAGCATCCAGCCGAAGATGCCGCCCAATACGGACGTGACCGATGCGATCAGCGCATAGCGATAGACAAGGTCGCGCCGGGCAAGACACATCGGAATGAACAGGACGTCAGCGGGAATCGGAAAGAACGAGCTTTCCACAAAGGAAACTGCGCCCAATGCCTTGGGGGCATGGCGTGATCCGGCCCATTCCATGGTCCAGTTGTAAAGGCGGCGGAACATATCATCCTCGGTCGTCCGGTCGGCGCTGACCTTTGGCCATGACAATGCGGCGGCGTCAAGGCGGGCAGCCGCGCCGCACGCGCTCGTGAGCGGAACTTGCGGGCGGGAAAGGGGGTTTGCTCTTTCCGCAGACCGGCCTAGTGTTGCCTCGGTGTGTGAGTCACGGGAGACAACGCATGAAGTGGCAGGGCAGACGCGGCAGCGACAATATCGAGGACCGGCGCCGGATGGGCGCAGGCACCGCGATAGGCGGCGGGGGCATCGGCATTCTGGTGGTGGCCTTGCTGGTCTGGGCGCTGGGGGGCGATCCCTTTGCAGTGTTGCAGGGCAGCGGCGGTTCCATCCAGGCGGGGCAGGGCAGCGGCGAGATCACCGAGGCCGATCAGCGCGCCGGTGAATTCGTTTCCGTCGTGCTGGCCGATACCGAACAGGTCTGGCACGACGTGTTCCAGAGCGAGCTGAACCGCACCTACAATCCGCCGCAGCTTGTGCTGTTCAAGGGGGGCACGCAATCGCCTTGCGGCGGTGCCAGCGGCGCAACCGGGCCTTTCTATTGCCCTCTCGACCGCAAGGTCTATCTGGATACGGATTTCTTCGCCACCATGCAGCAGCGACTGGGCGCAACCGGCGATTTCGCCGCCGCCTATGTGGTGGCGCATGAGGTTGGCCATCATGTGCAGAACGAACTTGGCATTCTTGAGGAAACGACCCGTGTCCGCCAGCAGGTCAGCACCGAGGAATCGAACGCGATTTCGGTGCGGGTAGAGTTGCAGGCCGACTGCCTGTCCGGAATCTGGGCGCGGCATATGGAGGAACGGTTCGGAACCATCGAACCCGGCGACCTTGAGGAAGCCGTGAATGCTGCCCGGCAGATTGGTGACGATACGCTGCAACGGAACGCCGGTCAGCGCCCGATGCCGCATACCTTTACCCATGGCACATCCGAACAGCGGATGCGCTGGTTCGCAACCGGCTATCAGCAGGGCACGATCCACGCCTGCGACACGTTCTCGACCAACGATCTGTAAACGGTGCCCATTTGGCCCCGTTCGGCGTTGACCGCCGGGCGGGGCGCGGTTATCTGGGGACTGCGCCCGAGTGGTGGAATGGTAGACGCAGCGGATTCAAAATCCGCCGCCGCAAGGCATGTCGGTTCGAGTCCGACCTCGGGCACCAGCCATCAGCATTAAACTACTATTTTTCAAAGATATAATTTGGTGTTGTTCAGCCCATTCAGCGAGTGGTCTGCGGCGGCGACATGGGTCATCAAATCGTTCGGGGTCGCTGGATTTGAGATGCTTTCTCTCAATACTGGGGCGGGGCTGCTTTTCTTTGGCGGCGGAGGCATGGCGAACCGCCCTGACCCGCAGTGGACCTTTCTCTTCAGGAGGACTGCGGTCAGGCGCGCACGCGGGTCGATTTGGGGTCGTAAAGGGGCGCGATGCTGGCCTCGGCCGCGACAATGCGCCCGGCCACATCGATGGCATAGCTTGAGGCGAGCATCTCCGCCGCTGTTTCATCGGGTCGACACGGCACATAGCCCAGGCCAATCGCGCCGCCGAGTGCATGGCCATAATTTCCCGATGTCAGGAAGCTGACGATCTTGCCGTCACGCAGGATTGGCTCATTGTGGAATACCAGCGGCTCGGGGTCTTTCAGTCTGAACTGCACCATCCGCCGCGAGAGGCCGCTTTCGCGTTTGCGCAGCACCGCGTCGCGACCGATGAAATCGCCCTTGCCGGATTTTACGGCGAAGCCCAGACCCGCCTCAAGCACATGGTCCTCGTCGGTGATGTCGTGGCCGAAGTGACGATAGGCTTTCTCGATGCGGCAACTGTCCATGGCGTGCAGCCCGCACAGCTTGAGCCCGACCTGCTCGCCTGCCTCGGCAATGGCTTCGAATACATGCGCCGCCTGGTCAGTGGAAACATAAAGCTCCCAGCCCAGTTCACCCACATAGGTCACCCGATGCGCCCGGGCGAGCCCCATGCCAATTTCGATTTCGCGGGCCACGCCAAACGGATGCGCATCGTTTGAAAAATCGTTGGGCGAGATCAGGCGCAACAGGTCGCGCGCAAGCGGCCCCATGACCGGGAGCACAGCTTCTGCTGCGGTTACATCCGAGATCGTCAGGGATTCAGCCCCCAGATGGCGGCGCAGCCAGACCAGATCGCGCTGCAAGGTGGCACCAGGCACGACAAGAAAAAATGCCGTTTCCGAAAGACGCGTGACGGTAAGGTCGCTCTCGATGCCACCCCGTGCGTTGAGCATTTGCGTGTAGACGATACGGCCCACGGGCACGTCCATGTCATTGGCGCAGACCCGTTGCAGGAAGGTGACGGCATCGCGCCCCTCGACACGGATCTTTCCAAAGCTGGTCATGTCGAGCATGCCCACGCCTTCGCGCAGCGCCATATGCTCGGCGCGCTGGTTCTCGAACCAGTTCTGCCGCTTCCAGCTGTAGCGGTATTCGTGCTCCTGTCCCTTATTGGCAAACCAGTTGGCCCGCTCCCAACCTGCCACCTCCCCGAATACCGCGCCTCGCGTCCTCAGATGCTCGTGAAGCGGCGAGCGGCGCACGCCCCGCGCTGTGGCCATCTGCCGGTAGGGGAAGTGGTCAGCATAGAGCAGGCCGAGCGTCTCGCTCACCCGTTCCTTCAGATAGCGGCGGTTCCGCTGGAACGGCTGGGCGCGGCGGATATCCACCTCCCACAGGTCAAACGGCGGCTCGCCGTCGTTCATCCATTGCGCAAGCGCCATCCCGGCGCCGCCCGACGAAACGATACCGATGGAGTTATATCCTGCGGCCATCCAGTAGCCGCGCAGATTTGGCGCCTCGCCCAGATAGTAGCGGTCGTCGGGGGTAAAGCTTTCGGGGCCATTGAAAAAGGTGTGAATCCCGGCATTGGCCAGCATCGGCATACGCGCGACGGCCTTCTCGAGGATCGGCTCGAAATGGTCGAAATCTTCGGGCAACTGGTCAAAGCAGAAATCTTCGCTGATGCCGTTCATGCCCCAGGGCTTTGCCTTCGGTTCAAAGGCGCCAAGCAGTATCTTGCCCGCATCTTCCTTGTAATATGCACATTCGTCCGGCACCCGGAGCACGGGAAGCTGCGCGAGTTCGGGGATGTTCTCTGTGACAATGTAGAAATGTTCGCAGGCGTGCAGCGGCAGCGTCACGTCGTTTTGCGCCGCCAGATCACGCCCCCACATGCCGCCACAGTTTACCACGTGCTCGGTAACGATATGACCTTTTTCTCCATTCGCCTCCCAGTCGACACCGGTCACGCGGCCGCCCGCAGTGGTGACCTTTGTGACCTTCACCTGCTCGATGATCTTTGCGCCACGCATGCGCGCCCCTTTGG
The DNA here is from genome assembly GCA_051646105.1 of Paracoccaceae bacterium. Taxonomy (GTDB): domain Bacteria; phylum Pseudomonadota; class Alphaproteobacteria; order Rhodobacterales; family Rhodobacteraceae; genus JBOFCO01. Next base: position 2,498 of record JBOFCO010000103.1, on the reverse strand, counting down.
CAAGCGCAAGCGCGATATTGCCGGGGTCCGCCTGCCCATCCAGCGGAAGATGAACACCCGCCACGACATCCTCAATGTTCAGATGCGGATAGCGTTCAAGCACCTCGACAGGGGAAAGCTCGCTCACGTCTACTCCAAAAGCGCGGGCGAGCGCGGCCTGGCGAAAAATCTCCTCGCGCCGCTCTTCAGTGAGCGCCACGGTGATGGAGCCGCATTGCCGAAAGCCGGTCGCAAGGCCGGTTTCGGTTTCAAGCTTGGCGTAAAGGTCGGCGGAATATTTGGCCAGGCGCGTCATGTTCTGGCTTGCCCGCAGCTGGCCGATCAATCCTGCCGCATGCCAGGTGGTCCCCGAAGTCAGCTGTTTGCGTTCAAGCAACACGATATCGGTCCAGCCGAGCCTGGCGAGGTGATAGGCGACCGAGCAGCCGGAAATGCCACCTCCGATGATGACTACGCGGGATTTTGCGGGAACATCGGCCATGAGCGTATCCGTTGATGAGGTTTGCGGCAGGGGCGTTGCAGGTCGAGGAATCGCCCATCCTTCACCAAGGTAAACAGCCATAAAATGAAAATATAGTAACAATTTTTCATTTAAAAGTATTTCACTGACAAATAATCTTATTAATGCGTTCTCTGACTTGAATTTTTCACTTGCACCCGACATTGTATCGTCACCAGAAGGAACACCAAATGCGCCATCACGTCGGCGATGACATCCGTTCTCTGCGCAAGACGCGGGACATGACGCTGGCGCAACTGGCCGCCGATGTCGGGCGCTCTGTGGGCTGGCTTAGCCAGATCGAGCGTGGGCAAACAACACCTTCGGTGCGCGATCTTGGCCTGCTTGCAGAGCGGCTTGAGGTGAACATCAGCTTTTTTTTCCGGTCCACAAGCCGTGCGCAGGAAGAACAGGGGCTGGTTCTGCGCGCGGCTGACCGCCCGATCATCGGCTCTGCCGAAAGCGGGCTGACCGAAGAACTTCTGTCGCCCACGCTGAACGGCTCGTTCGAAATGATCCGCTCGGTCTTTGCTCCGCGCTCATCCAGCGAAGGGTTGCGCAAGGCCCGCCCGACCGAGGATGGCGGGGTTCTGCTATCGGGTGCCATTACCCTGACAGTGGGCGACACCGAGGTGAATCTCGCCCCCGGCGACAGCTTCCAGTTCAAACAGACAGATTACGCCTGGCGCAATGATGGTGATGATCCAGCGATCGTAATCTGGGTTGTCTCTCCGCCGATCTACTAGGCCGCCAGATCGCCGGTCCACCAGGCAACAGCGGACCTGCCTTTTGCCGAGTTCGACCCGAACACCGGCCCGCCCGTCGATGCCCCGCCGGGCCATAGGCGGCTGCGATACCACGAAGCCGAATTGAGGTATGAGGGGGGCTTTTGTTGCCCTTTCGTGAACAGACTTGTGCCGTGCCCCCGCGCCGTCACGACTGTCGGGTCCAAAGGCCGGATGATAGCCTGTTGTCGGGCGCGGGCTGGCTGCGTGCCCGGCAATTTATTGGTGAACGGATTTCGGGGGTGTTCGCATGGGCTGTCTGACGATCGGATCGATGATCGCCACCGTCGATGGGGAACGGGCTGTAGAAACACTGGTGGCGGGCGACAAGCTGATCACCCGCGACAACGGCATTCAGCGTATTCGCCGCGTCCGCCGTCGCGATATCAACTGGTCACAGTTGAAGCTGAACCAGCACCTGCAACCGATCCGGCTGCGCCGTGCCGCTTTTGGCCCCGGGCTGCCAGAATCCGACATTCTGGTGTCGCCCAACCTGCGACTGATGGTTTCGCGCAACCGCACGGCGCTCTACCTTGATGAGCCGGAGGCGCTGGTTGCTGCCAAACATCTTGTCGATCACGACAGCGTCCATCTGATCCAGTCGATCGGGACCACCTATTTCCACATCGAATGCGCCCGGCCGGAACTGATTCTGGTCGATGGCATATGGGTCGAATGCTTCAACTTTGCCGCATCTTTTGCGGCGGCGCTTGGAAATGCCCAAAGAACCGAAATCCGGGAACTGTTCCCCGAGGAGGAACAGAACGCCGCACTTTCGCGGACCGGTGCGGAAATCCTGCAATATCGGCCCCGCGCCACCTCTCACTAGGAAACTTCCGATGGCTTGACGGCTGTCGATCCGGAAACACTCTGTTGCGGAAGTGCCGGGCTTAGGGCCAATTTCAGCGCGATATGGAAACGCCGCGTTTCCAGTGTCCTAGCCTCCCACCGCAATCCTGCCCTATCTCATGTTACGGAGCGGGTGTTTCAGGCAATTCGGGTGCCGGTTTGACGATGACCGGGCAAAAGCCGAAAGCATCTTCCCAGAAATTTCACGTTCCTGCGCGATAAGACTTTGTGTGACGGCGCAGCATCTGTGTCGGTGTAGTCAGTTCGCGAACCGGCAATTGATCGCATCGGCCTGACAGGTGACCGCATCACCTGCGCATGTCGGCCTGTCGTTGCCGGTTCGCAGGTTTCACGGGTTTAGCAGG
>JBOFCO010000035.1:0-3843 GCA_051646105.1 Paracoccaceae bacterium | reverse complement strand
CATGCTGGTAAAAAACACCGAAGCCATCGGGCTCTACTGGGGCGGCTATCTGCGATTCAATCCGCAGGCACTGATGGACAGCCTTGCCGAACTGCTGCGCTGGTACGGAAACGGGCGGCTGCACCCGCACATCAGCCACCGCTTCCCATTGAACAGCATTGATGAAGCCTATGCCACACTGGCCGGGCGCGGTGCCACCGGCAAGATCGTCGTGACGGTGGATGCGGGCCTGCTGCCATAGCTGTCGCGCAGATGCGCCAGCAGCATTGCCATCGTCTCATCCTTGCGCTGGTCTGTGTGATACAGGCATATCTTTGTTGACCCAAGCGGCGGAAGCATGTTTCCGGTATTCAGCTTGACGGTCCCTTCGGGCAGCGCACCGTCCATTCGCACTGATACTGCCAGATCGGCTGCCACCGTCGCCTCCACCACCTGTTCGGAATCGGTGTCGACTGCCAGTTCCCACGGCAAACCCGCTTTCTCCAACGCCGCCAGTGCCGAGTGCCGGAAGATGCACACATCCTTGCACGCCAACCGCAAGGGCCGCTGTTGCCAGATCACGCCGTCGGGCGCGCCAATCCAGACCAGGTCGCGGGCGCTCAGGATTTCTGCTTCGGGGGGCGGTGCTTCCTCGGTGGTCAGGATGACATCGAACTCGCCCCGCGACAGACCTTCTTTCAGCGACAGGGTGAAAGAGGATACCAGATTGATCCGCACGCCGGGATAACACCCGGCAAGCGCCTTCAGGATATTTGGGATCGCGGGATAAACGATGTCATGCGGTACGCCGAGGCGGATCGACCCCGTCGGCGCAGTCATCGAAAACCGTGAAAGCACCTCATCATTCAGGGCCAGCATCCGTCGCCCGTAGCTCAGCAACTGCTCCCCTTCGGCGGTGGGCGTCAGCTTGCGCGAGGCACGCAGAAACAGCGGCTGGCCCAGCATATCCTCCAGCCGCCTGATCTGCATCGATACAGCCGACTGGGTCAGGTGCAGCAAGCCCGCTGCCCGCGTCACCCCGCCCGCATCGGCAACGGCGACAAAAGCGCGAAGGGCAGTCAGATCGATATTCCTTGGCATATCAAGAACCGTGATGAGTTTCCGCATGAACATTCATTTCTTAAATACATCGCAAGCTGCGATAAGGATCAAGAGAAATGTTCAATGCCGACTGTTCATCACAAAACCTGAAGGATCACAGCCATGCCCGACCTTCTTTCCTCTTGCACCAACATTGCAGCAGCCCGGCCTCATGGCCCTGTCGGAGTCATGAAATACCTGTTCCGGCTTATTGCCATACGCAGCCACCGCCGCCGGCTGAAAGACATGCCGGACGAGCTGCTGAACGACATCGGCCTGACCCGCGATCAGGCCCGGGCCGAAGCAGCCCGGCCAGTCTGGGATGTGCCCGCAAGCTGGAAAATGTAGAAAACCGGCCCACAGATGCGAAAAGCTGCGCCGCAATTGCAGGATTGGGCGCAGCTTGTCCTTGAAATGTTCCGGCAATCTTCCAATATGTTGCGCGAGGGCCCCGCGCGCCGGGAGTCCGAACGAATGATGGGAGTCTGCAATGGCTGAATACAACACGATCCGCACCGGCACAGCCGGCGTCAGGACCGCGCATATCGACGAAGGTCTGCGGGCGCATATGAACAAGGTCTACGGGCTGATGTCCGTGGCCATGGTGATCACTGGTCTGGTCGCCTGGGCGGTGGGCACCAATGAACAGCTGCTTGCCGCGATCTTCGGCTCGCCCCTGAAATGGGTGGTGATGTTCGCGCCGCTGGTCGTGGTCTTTGCCTTTGGCGCCATGATCAACCGCATGTCCGCTGGCATGGCACAGGTCGTGTTCTACGGCTTTGCCGCGCTGATGGGCCTGTCGATCAGCTATATCTTCGCCATCTTTACCGGCATGTCGATCGCCACGACCTTCTTCACCACGGCTATCGCCTTTGCCGGGCTGTCGCTCTATGGCTATACGACGAAGAAAGACCTGTCGGGCATGGGCACGTTCCTGATGATGGGCCTGATCGGCCTGATCGTCGCCTCGCTGGTCAATATCTTCCTGCAGTCGGCGGCGGTTCAGTTCGCCGTTTCGGTCGCCGGTGTGCTGATTTTCGCGGGTCTGACCGCGTTTGACACGCAGAACATCAAGAACACCTATGTTGCCCATGCCGTGCATGGCGACAAGGAATGGCTGGGCAAGTCGGCGATCATGGGTGCGCTGAACCTGTATCTCGATTTCCTGAACATGTTCATGTTCCTGCTGAACTTCATGGGCGACCGCGAATAAGCGCCACACGACAGAACAGCGAAAGGCCGGGGGAAACCCCGGCCTTTTTGCTTGTGGCCCCCGCGGGCGGATGCTCTGATTGCAGGCAGCCGATATGGGGACCTTGCGATGAACGGTGCTGAATCTCTGGTAAAAACGCTGCTCGGCGCCGGTGTCGAGGTCTGTTTTGCCAATCCCGGCACTTCGGAAATGCACTTCGTCGCGGCATTGGACGACCACCCCGAAATGCGCTGTGTCCTGTGCCTGTTCGAGGGGGGCGCAACCGGGGCTGCCGACGGCTATGCCAGGATGACGGGACGGCCCGCCGCGACGCTGCTGCACCTTGCACCCGGGTTCGGCAACGGTCACGCCAACCTTCATAATGCGCGCAAGGCGAAAAGCCCGGTCATCAACATCGTCGGCGACCATGCCACGCATCATCTGAAATATGACGCCCCGCTCAAGGGCGATATTGTCGGTGTTGCCGGATCGGTTTCGCACTGGCTGTGGGTTTCGCCTGATGCAGCATCGGTCGCCCGCGACGGGGCAGAGGCGATCCGCGCCGCAAGATCGCGGGGCGGGCAGATCGCCACGCTGATCCTGCCCGCCAACACGGCCTGGGGGCCAGCTTATGCCCCTGCACCCGTCGAAAACCCGTCGCCGTCTGACCGGCCCTCTGCCGCAGCCATTACGGCCGCAGCGAAAGAACTGGCACAGCCCGGCGCGGCGTTGATGGTCAGCGGTCCGGGGCTGTATGGCGAACTGGCCGATATTGCCGGGGCCATTGCCACACGGACGGGCTGCCGCCTGCTGGCACCGTTCTTTGCCCCCCGCCTACGGCTTGGTGCCGGTGCGGTGCGGTTTGAACGTCTGCGCTACAACGTCGATGATGCCTCGGCGCATCTGGAAGGCGTCCGCAGCATCGTGCTGGCGGGGTCGGGCCGCCCGGTGAATTTCTTTGCCTATCCGGGCAAGCCCAGCACACCGGAACCACCCGGCTGCGCGATCCACGATCTGTGCGCACCAGAGGATGATCTGGACTGGACCCTGCGCGCACTGGCTGACGCGGCGGGTGTCACCCCCGCCGACACGCCCCCGCGATTTGCGGCAGCGATCCCCCCGGCCCCGACCGGAGCGATCACGCCGGAAAGCATCGGGGCCGCCGTTGCCGTAACCCTGCCGCCCGAGGCGATCCTGGTGAATGAAGCGGTGACTTCGGCCTTTGGCATTGCCCCCATGCTGACCGGCGCGGCACCGCACGACTTTCTGGCAACCTGCGGCGGCGCAATCGGGCAATGTTTGCCTGCGGCAACGGGTGCCGCCATCGCCTGTCCCGACCGCCGTGTTCTGGCGCTGTCGGGTGACGGATCGGCGATGTATACGCTGCAGTCGCTATGGACCATGGCACGCGAGCGGCTTGATGTGACCGTGGTGATTTTTGCCAACCGGGGCTATCAGGTGCTGCGGCAGGAAATGGCAAATGTCGGCGTGCAGGACTATGGCCGCAATGCTGCGCGGATGTTCGATGTGGAAGACCCCACGCTCGACTGGGTGGCCTTGGCCAAGGGGCA
>JBOFCO010000002.1:0-59278 GCA_051646105.1 Paracoccaceae bacterium | reverse complement strand
AATCGTAGCTGATCGGGCGAACTGTTGCCGAGCAAGTTGGATTACCCCTTGAACCGGATGCGGCGTCGCAGCATTGAACCCGCGTCCGGATGTGTGAAGGAAAGAGCATGAAAGTAGTTGTCTTCGGCCTGGGTTATGTAGGCTTTACCGCCTCCTGCTGCATCGCCAGCGAAGGGCACACCGTTGTCGGCATCGATGTTAGCGAAAAGAAGGTGCGGGCGATCAATTCCGGCAATGCCCCCATCGTTGAACCCGGACTGGAAGACATGCTGCGCGAGGGTGTCAAGGCCGGGCGCATCACCGCAGCCACCGAAATCGGCGACCACCTTGATGGTGCCGATCTGGCCATCGTCTGCGTCGGCACCCCTTCGGCCACCGACGGCTCGCATAACATGGGGTATATCGCCGATGTCAGCCGCCAGATCGCGCAAGCACTTGCGCGCGGCAAGGGCGGCAAGCTTTCGGTGGCCTATCGGTCGACCATCCGGCCCGGTTCCATCGAAGATCTGATCCGGCCGATCTTTGCCTCGATCCTCGGTGACAAGATGGGCGACCGGCTGGCGCTGGTCTATAACCCGGAATTCCTGCGTGAAGGCACGGCGGTGAAGGATTACTTCGAACCTCCGAAGATCGTCATCGGGACGGAAAACGGCAAGCCGGACGCCGCGATGGAAAAGCTGAACGCCAACATCAAGGCACCGACCTTCTATGTCGGCTTCCGCGAGGCGGAAGTGACGAAATTCGTCGACAACACATGGCATGCGGTCAAGGTCGCCTTTGCCAACGAAATCGGCCGCGCCTGTCTGGGCATGGGCATTTCGGCGGCGCAGGTGCACCAGATTTTCGTATCGGATACCAAGCTGAACATCTCTGCCTATTACATGCGCCCCGGCGGTGCCTTCGGCGGGTCGTGCCTGCCAAAAGACGTGCGTGCGCTGCAATATATCGGTGCCGATGTGGGCGCGAACCTGCATCTGGTCGACAGCCTGATCCGCTCGAACGAAGCACACAAGCACCGCATGTTCGAATATGCTGCGGATGGTCTGGAGCCGGGCGCGAAAATCCTGCTGGCAGGTCTGGCATTCAAGGCCAATACCGACGACCTGCGCGAAAGCCCAAACGTCGACCTTGCGCGCAAGCTGCTGACGGCGGGTTATCAGGTTCAGGTGTTCGATCCCGCAATCCATGCCGAAATGCTGGTCGGTGCCAACCTTGGCTATGCCTACAGCCAGTTGCCGATGCTGGAACGTCTGCTGGTCAGCAAGGAAACCGCGGAAAGCGGGAAGTACGATCGCGTGATTGCAACCAATGCTACCGTCAAGCAACTGTCGCTGCCGAAGGGCACCGATCTGCGCGACATCAACGCGCTGCCGTAAGCCGGGATGACCGCGATGAAGGACATGGCCGAAGAACAGATGCCGCGCATGGCCGCGGTCCGGGCGGCAAAGCCGCTTGCCGGGCGCAAGGTGCTGATCATCGTGGAAAACCTGCCGCTGCCGTTCGACCGGCGCGTCTGGCACGAATGCCGGACGCTGACGGCGGCGGGCGCGCAAGTGTCGGTCATCTGCCCGACCGGCAAGGGTTATGACAGCCGGTATGAGGAAATCGACGGAGTTCATATCTATCGCCATCCGCTGCCGCTGGATGCCAAGGGTGCCAAGGGCTATCTGGTCGAATACGGTGCCGCGCTGTGGCATGAAATGCGGCTGGCGCTGAAGATCGCCCGCAAGCACGGCTTTGACACGATCCAGGGGTGCAACCCGCCCGATCTGATCTTTCTGATCGCCTGGCCGTTCAAGCTGTTCGGCAAGCGCTACATCTTTGACCACCACGACATCAACCCGGAACTGTACGAAGCCAAGTTCAACAAACGCGGCTTCTTCTGGAAGCTGATGGTTCTGTTCGAACGGCTGAATTTTGCCTCGGCCCGTGTGGTGATTTCCACGAACCAGAGCTACCGCGAAATCGCCCTGACCCGTGGCAAGAAGCGGCCCGAAGACGTGTTCGTCGTCCGCTCCGGCCCGGATCTGACCCGGCTGAAGGTGATGCCCGTCGATCCCAAATGGAAAAATGGCCGTGACGCGATGGTCGGCTACGTGGGCGTCATGGGCGATCAGGAAGGCATCGACCTGCTGATCGACGCCGCGCACGACATGGTGTTCAAGCGCGGGCGCAATGTGCAGTTCGTGCTGGTGGGCGGTGGGCCGGCGCTCAGCGACCTTCAGTCGCTTGTCAAGGAAAAGGGGCTGGAAAGCCACGTTACCTTTACCGGTCGCGCCCCGGATGATGTGCTGTTTTCGGTGCTGTCTTCGGCTGATGTCTGCGTGAACCCGGATCGGGTGAACCCGATGAACGACAAGTCCACCATGAACAAGATTCTGGAATACATGGCTTTTTCCAAGCCTATCGTCCAGTTCGACGTGACCGAAGGCCGTCACTCTGCACAAGAGGCATCGCTTTATGCCAAGGCCAACGATACCGCCGATATGGCCGACAAGATCTGTGCGCTGCTGGACGATCCGGAAAAACGTGCCGCGATGGGCGACTATGGGCGGACCCGCGTGAAGAATGAACTTAGTTGGGACCACCAGGTCGATACACTGATCGCCGCTTACCAGCGCGCCGGGCGCTGATTATTTAATGGATGGGGGCGCTGCCCCCTTACTGTCCCGAATTTGATCCGCAACTTCCTCGGATAGCAAACCCGACGAAAAATCAGTCTTCGGGTCTTGCGAAGGCTATTTTTGCTGCTTCGGGGGCCAGTCTTCCGCGCACCGATTTGGGGGCGGGCAAGCCGTTGGTAGCAGCGAGGATCGCCCAGGCCTGCGGCCATGCCCGCTTCATCACCATCTGCGCGGCTTTTGCCATGCCATAGGCCCACGCTGTCGGCAGCGCGCCCTTGTGGAAACGCCGCATGAACCGCATCCGCCCGCGATGCTTGAACCAGATGGAAAACGGCGAGGCGAGCCGTTCCAGCGTGGGCGATCCGATGGCCGTTCCGGCACGGTGATAGACCACCACATCCCCGGCGACGATCATCGGCAGGTCGCCACGGCGACAGGCCCAGTCAACCTCTTCATAATACAAAAAATAATCTTCACGCATGGGGCCGACATGTTCGTAGAACACGCGCGATGCAATCATGCTGGCCCCGGTGATGAAGTCCAGTTCCGATGCTTTCGGCGCGGAAACTTCGGCCATGGGGCGGCCTAGGTTCACGTTACCGGTGACGCCGGTACGGCGGTTCAGCGTACCGCCATCGATCTGAACGCGGTGCGGCGGTTCGGCATAGCAGACCCGGCCGCCCATCAACCCATAACCGGGATTTGCCGCTGCTGCCGTCAGGATGGCATCGACCGTTCCCGGCGCAGACATCGCATCGGGGTTCAGCACCCAGAAATGTTGGATGGATGGGTCTGCAGCCAGATATTCAAGTCCGGCATTGACCCCGCCCGCAAAGCCACGGTTGGCGCCCGAATGCAGCAGCACGACACCCGATCCCTGCGGCAGTTCCGTTACCTCGCCCCGGCGCTTTTCGATCAACGCGACCGGCTTTGGCGACGGAACCATGTGAAAGGGAATGTCTTGCGGCGCCGTGAAAGATACCTTGCCGCCCGCCCAGTTGCGCAAGGTTTCCACAGTGTCATCGGGCGAGGCATTGTCGACCACCACGATGCGCGGATGCGGTCCCGGCCCCTGCAACAGGCTTTCCACGCAATCGAGGATGACATCCGCCGAATTGAACGCCACCACGACGACGCCAATCGTTTCCGCACCCAAAACCATTGCCTGCTCCTGCAAGATCACATTCTTCGCGCAACGCGGATAACACAGGGCCTCGGGCACAACCAGCACTGCCGGCGTGGTCGTGCAGGACACCGGTATTGCGAACTGCAAAGCATAATGGGTTAGTCGGTTACCCATGGATGAGTTGCCAACGATATTGTTTCCCCTGCTGCACCAGTAGCTGCGTTGCCTAATGACCAGGCAGACTCTCGCCCCAGTTTGCCACCCAGGATTGAGCCATCACGAATCGGCATATTGCTTTCATTGCCATGACGTTGCGGCACGGTGCTGTGCCGTGAACGATGTTTCCACCATTCACGGAGAGTACCGCCCGATTTGATGGCATATCATTATGTATTTCATGAACAATTTGCAGATTTTTCACAGGATTGTCGCGCGTTTGACAGAGGGCGCACTTTCCGGGCGAGGAAATCGGTTGTATGACTCTCGGGTGCGTGGTTACGTCTCGTCGCATAGAGATGCTGAACACCTTTTCATGTAGCTACAGGGCCTGTTTGCAGATCATCAAAAGCCTGCGTTCAGAGTGTGTTGAATGAAATTGACCCATCCGACTTTGACCAATATTCCCAATGCATTTCGTGCAGCAGCTGCATCCAGCAAGCGCAACATCGCCATTGAATTTGGCGCCCTCTCGCTGAGCTATGCAGAGGTCGATGCCGCCACGGATGCACTTGCGGCCGAACTTGCCCTGCGTGGCATCACGGCGGGCGGCTATGTCGGAATTGCGGCCGCAAACGGGGTCGATGCCGTTCTTGGCATGCTGGCAACGCTGAAGGCAGGGGCGGCCTATGTGCCGCTGCCCGCATATTATCCTGAAGAACGCCTGCGCCATATCGTCAGGGAAGCGGGCATTTCCCTGGTGATCGGAGAAGATGATTTCGCGCTGGCAGGAACAGTGACAATGCTGCCCGCTGCGGCCAAGGCGCGCCGTGGGGCGACGACGCCGCATCAGCCCGTCGACAGTGCCGATGCAGCCTATGTGATGTACACTTCGGGTTCTACGGGCACACCCAAGGGCGTCGTCGTGCCGCATCGGGCGATCCTGCGTCTGGTCATCGGCCAGAACTTCATGACGTTGAACAACCAGGTTCGCTTCCTGCAGAACTCGCCCATCGCCTTTGATGCGGCAACGCTTGAAATTTGGGGCGCGCTGCTGAACGGCGGCACATTGGTGATCCCGGAAGGTGATACACAGTCGCTGCGCGGGCTGGGCCAGGCAATCCGCGAGCTGAACATCACCAGCCTGTGGCTGACGGCGGGGCTTTTCCATGCGATGGCGGATGAGCGCCCGACAGATTTCGCGCCGCTGAAGGAACTGCTGACCGGCGGCGATGTGGTTTCGCCGACGAAGGTGGCCAAGGTCATGGCGGCCTGTCCGGGACTGCGGGTCATCAACGGATACGGTCCGACGGAAAACACCACATTCACCTGCTGTCATACCATCACTGCGGCCGAAGCTGCGTCGGGCACGCCGCTGCCTATAGGCACCCCGGTATCGGGCACAAAGGTTTTCATCGTCGATGAGGCACTGAACCGGGTCGAAGATGGCCAGACAGGGGAACTTTGCGCAGCCGGTGACGGGCTGGCGCTGGGCTATCTGAACCGTGCGGATCTGACGGCGGAAAAGTTCGTGAACGCGCCCTGGAACCGCAAGGTGAAGCTTTATCGAACAGGCGACATGGCGCGGCGGGATGCGGATGGGGTGATCCGCTATCTGGGCCGGATAGACACCCAGGTAAAAGTGCGGGGTTTCCGTATCGAACTGGGCGAAATCGAAGCGGCTATGGAGGGGTTTGCCGGCGTTCGTCAAGCGACCGTCGTTGCCCGCCCCGGCGCGGACGGAGCCGACAAGACTCTGGTTGGCTATTATGTCGCCGATGCTGCTGTCGACGATGGCGCACTTGTCGCGCATCTGACCGCAGAACTGCCCGACTACGAGGTGCCTGCCCGTCTAATCGCGCTGGAAGCGCTGCCCTTGAACGCCAATGGCAAGGTGGATCGCCGCGCGCTGGAAGCACGCGATCTGCCGGTCCGAAAGACAGCAAAGAGCAAGTCCAAAGCAGATTCGCGCGGCATCGAGGATATGATCGCCATCGAAATGGCTTCGGCCCTTGGCCAGCCCGACGTGGATCGCGACGCGAATTTCTTCGACCTTGGCGCGTCGTCCCTGCATGTGGCGCGGGTGCACGAACGGGTTCAGACGGCCTTGGACCGGACCTTCCCCATCGGCGATTTCTTCCTGCATTCGACGATTGCGGCGCTGGCATCCCATCTAGCGGGCAACGACACCGATGTGCGGCCGGTCATCACCAGCCCCGCGCCGGGTGAACAGGGCGAAGGACTGATCGCCATTGTCGGGCTTGCGGGCCGTTTCCCCGGCGCGCGGTCGGCGGACGAATTCTGGAAAGGTCTGGTCGAGGGGCGAGAGATGATCTCGCACTTCACCCCCGAAGAACTGGATGTCGACCTGTCGCCCACCGATCCGAACGGGCAGTTTGTCTATGCCCGGGGCGTGATGCCGGATGCCGAATTGTTCGACGCCAAGCATTTCAACATCCCCCCGCGTGAGGCGGAACGGATGGACCCGCAGCACCGCATCCTGCTGGAAGTGGCGCAGGACGCGCTGGAAAGCGCGGGCCATGACCCGGAACGTTTCGCCGGCAAGATCGGGGTTTTCGCCGGGTCCAGCCAGAATTCCTATCTGCTGAACAACCTGTTGTCCGCGCCCGGTGCATCGCGCACCTATGCCGCCACCTATCCGCTGGACGATTTTTCGACACTGTTCGGCAATGACAAGGATTTCGTTGCCACCCGCATCGCCTACAAGCTGAACCTGCGCGGCCCGGCGGTTTCGGTGCTGTGCGCCTGTTCCACTTCGCTGGTCGCCGTGGCGCAGGCCTGCGAAAGCCTGCGGCGCGGCACGTCCGACATGGCGCTGGCGGGCGGGGTTTCCGTAACCTTCCCGTCAAAGCGGAACTACAAGTACCTGCCCGATGGCATGGCATCTGCCGACGGCCATTGCCGTACCTTCGATGCCGATGCCACCGGCACGGTGTTCGGCGACGGTGCCGGTCTGGTCGTGCTGCGGCGGCTTGAGGATGCGCTAGCCGATGGCGACGAGATCATCGCGGTGATCCGGGGCTATTCGATCAACAACGACGGATCGGAAAAGGCGGGCTATGCCGCGCCCTCGATCAAGGCTCAGGCGCAGGTGATCCGCGAAGCGCATCGCGCGGCGGGCGTGACGGCGCGCGACATCGGCTATGTCGAGGCGCACGGGACAGCGACACCGCTGGGCGACCCCATCGAATTTGCCGCGCTGAACATGGCCTTTGGCGAGGCGACCGGCGACCGGAGCTTCTGCCGCCTTGGTTCTGCAAAGACCAACGTCGGGCATCTGGATATCGCCGCCGGGATCACCGGGCTTATCAAGGCGGCGCTGACGCTGAAGCACGGAAAAATCCCGCCGCTTCTGCATTATAAAAAGCCCAACAAGGCTATCGATTTCGCCAATTCCGCCTTTGTGCCGAATGCGGAACTGACCGACTGGGCGCCGGGCGGGGTGAAGCGCCTTGCAGGCGTGTCCGCCTTTGGCGTCGGCGGCACCAACATCCACATGGTGCTTGAGGAAGCGCCTGCCGCCGAACCGGCAGGTGCGGTGATCGAGTCCAATGCGCCGATGGTGTTCCCGGTTTCGGCGTCGTCCGCCGATGCGGTAAAGGCGGCGGTGTCGGACCTGGCGCTGTGGGCCGCGGCGCATCCGAATGCGATCCCGGCAGAGGTTGCCGAAACCCTGCGTAATGGCCGCAAGCAGTATGGCGAACGCGCCGTGATCGTGGCGGGCGGCATGGCCGATCTGGCCACGCAGGCGGCGGCACATTCCGGCAAGCCGGTGACGGCAGGGCGGCGCGACCGCGTCGCCTTCCTGTTCCCCGGTCAGGGCGCACAGCATGTCGGCATGGCGCGCGATCTCTATGCCGTAGAACCCGTGTTCCGTGAAGCGCTCAGCCTGTGCGCCACGCTGCTGGAACCGGCGCTCGGCCTGAACCTGCTCGACATCATCCATGCGCCTGAAAGCCAGGCCGAGGAGATGACGGCGAAGCTGAAAAATACCGCCATCGCCCAGCCCGCGATCTTCTCCATCGGCTATGCGCTGGCCAAGCAATGGGCCTATTGGGGGATCGAACCCGATGTGATGGTCGGCCATTCCATCGGCGAATTGGCGGCGGCGACGATTGCCGGCGTCATCGACCTGAAAGATGCGCTTGGCTTGATTGCGTTGCGTGGAAAGTTGATGGCCGGCCTGCCGGGCGGCGTGATGATTTCCGTCCGCGCGTCCGAGACAGAGGTGCTGCCCTTCCTTGGTGCGGGGCTGGACCTTGCGGCGGTAAACGGGGCCAAGGCCGTGGTTCTGGCCGGGTCCGAGGACGCGGCGGCGAAGATCATCCCGGGGCTGGAGGCGGCGGGTTTCGTGACCTCGCGCCTGCACACCAGCCATGCCTTCCACAGCTACATGATGGATGCGGCGGTTGCCCCCTTCCGTGACGCGGTGGCAAAGCTGACCCTGCGCGCGCCTCGCATCCCGATCGTGTCCACGGTCACCGGCGACTGGCTGACAGAGGCAGAGGCGACCGATCCCGATTACTGGGCCAACCACATGCGGCGGCCCGTGCGCTTTTACGATGCGGTGCAGGTGCTGTGGGCCGAAGGGCGGCACATGTTCCTGGAAACCGGGCCGGGACGCACAATGTCTGTGCTGGCCGGGCAGAACCCGGATCGCAAGGCGGCGCAGCCGGCGCTGGCGTCCCTGCCGCATGCACAGGCGGAACAGGCGGACTCGCACCGTTCCATGCTGGAGGCTTTCGGCCTGCTCTGGGCGAATGGCTATCCGGTCGACTGGCGCAGGCTGGATGCTGGCCGCGCGCCCGCACGCCGCGCCACGGGCCTGCCGACCTATGCCTATCAGCGCAAACGTTTCTGGGTGGAGCCGGTCACAACCCTGCCCGCTAGCGCCGCCCCTGTCGCGCTGACCGCCATCACGACAGATGAAACCACCAACACGCCGGTGGCCGATGTCCCGGCGGCCAAGGTGGATGCTGGCGCCGCACTGCGCGAGATGCTTTCGGAACTGTCCGGTGTCGATCCGGCAGATATGGATGGCAGCGCCACATTCCTTGAACTCGGGTTCGACTCGCTGCTGCTGACACAGGCGACGCGCGAACTGTCGGACCGGTTCGGCGTCACCGTCACGCTGCGCCAGTTGATCGACGGCCTGCCCACCATCGATGCGCTGGCGGCCCATGTGGAAGCCAACGGCAACCTGGCCGGAACCGCACCCGCCGACCGCACCCCGGTTGCCGAAATGACCCGGATCGAGGGCAAGCCAAGCGAGGATGAAGCGAAAGCATCACCGTCATCCGCGCCGATGACCAAGATCAGTCGCGAGGTGGAGGAGCTTGCCCCCGCCCAGCGCGCCAGCATCGATGCGCTGACCGCCCGGTATACCGCCAAGACACAGAAATCTAAGGAACTGACGGTGCATTACCGCCCGTTCCATGCCGACCCGCGCACCGCATCCGGCTTCAACCGGCTGTGGAAGGAAATCGTCTATCAGATCGTCACGGTCAAATCGAAGGGTAGCCGCCTGCTGGATGTAGACGGCAATGAATATATCGACATCCTGAACGGCTTCGGCCCCGGCTTCCTGGGGCATTCGCCCGATGCAGTGGTCGCCGCCCTGCACGATCAGGTCAACAACGGATTCGAGGTCGGACCGCAAAGCCTGCTGGCGATGGAAGCGTCGGAACTGTTCTGCCAGGTCACCGGCAACGACCGCGCCAGCTTTGTCTGCACCGGGTCGGAAGCGGTCTATGCCGCCATGCGTCTGGCCCGTACGGTGACGGCACGCGACAAGATCGTGATGTTCGCCCGCGACTATCACGGCAACTTCGACGAGGTGCTGGTGCGTGCCGTCGACGGCAAGGATGGCCCGCGCACATTGCCGCTGGCACCCGGCGTGCCGCGCGACAGCGTGACAAACATCATCGTGCTGCCCTATGGCACGCCGCAGGCGCTGGATTACATCCGCAAGAACGCCAGCCAGCTTGCCGCCGTGATTGTCGAGCCTGTGCAAAGCCGCCGCCCCGAATTCCGCCCGGCAGAATTCATCCGCGAGGTGCGGCGCATCACCGAAAACAACGGCACATTGTTCATCTTTGACGAGGTTGTCACGGGGTTCCGTTTCGGCCCGCGCGGCGCGCAGGCCTATTACAATATCGACGCCGATCTTGTGACCTATGGCAAGGTCGTCGGCGGCGGGATGCCGCTGGGTGTGGTTTCGGGCAAGGCCCGGTTCATGGATACGTTCGACGGCGGTCAGTGGGGCTATGGCGACGACAGCTTCCCGCAGGCGCCGGTGACGTTCTTTGCCGGTACATTCGTGCGGCATCCGCTGGTGATGGCGGCGCTGAAATCCATGCTGACCTTCTTCAAGTCGCAGCCGGATTTCTTCTGGAAAACCGTCAATGCCAAGGGCGACAAGCTGGCCGGCACGCTCGACCGCTGGTTTGCCGAAAACGACATGCCCTTCCAGTATCCGAACTGCGGATCGCTGATGTACCTGCGCATCGGCGAGGATCAGAAATTCGGCCCGCTGCTCGGTTCTCATGTCCGCGACCGGGGTGTGTTCTTCCTTGAAGGATTCCCGTCCTACATGACGGCGGCGCATGACGACGAGGACATCGATCATGTGATCGAGGCATTCAAGGATTCCGCGCTGGAAATGCGCGCCGCCGGTCTGCTGACCGGGCGCGAGGCGGTGGCCTATGATGGCCCGCAGGTCAGCGCAGTTCCGCCGCGCCTGTCGCTGCCGGGCGGCGAACAAAGGATTGCCGAAGCGATGGCCGCGCCGCTTGGCGTGCTGTCAGTGCCAACGACCGAAGCCCAGCGCGAAATCTGGGCGGCGATGATCGTCACGCCAGAAGTGACGCCCGGCTACAACGAAAGCGTCACGCTGAAGATGCATGGCAAGGTCGACCGGCAACTGCTGCTGGACTCCGTCGCTGACTGCCTGCAACGCCATGACTCCCTGCGCGCCACGTTCACCGAAGACGGATCGGAAATGCTGGTTCATCCGTCGATGGATATTCCCGTCGATTTTGTCGATCTGAGCGCCGCCTCGGAAACCGTTCGCAACGAGCGTCTGTCCGCGATCATCCAGGATGAGGTGACGCGTCCCTTCAACACCATTCAGGGGCCGTTCGTCCGTGCCCAGCTTGTTGCCCTTGGGGAAGCCGAGCATCATCTGATCATCACCGCCCATCACATCGTCTGCGACGGCTGGTCGGTCGATGTGGTGATGCGCGACATCGGCAAGGTTTACTCTGCGCGGCTGGAAGGCCGCCGCCCTGACCTGCCGCCACCGCAAAGCATCATCGACTATGCCCGCGCCGAGGCGGAATGGACCCGGACCGAGGGTGCAGCAGCCGCGCGCGATTATTGGCTGGAACGTTTCGCCGGCGAAGTGCCGGTGCTGGATCTGCCGACAGACCGGCCGCGCCCCATGCTGAAAACCGCCCGCGGCGCGCGGATCGACCGGGTTATCCCTGCCGAACTGGCCGACCGGCTGCGCAAGCTGGGCAGGGCAAACGGATCGACCTTTGTCAACCTGCTGCTTGCTGCGTACAAGGTCTATGTCGCGCGGGTTTCGCAGGTGTCCGACATCGTCATCGGCCTGCCGGCATCCGGTCAGGCGGCGCGCGGGATGCCCGGCGTTGTCGGCCATTGCGTCAACCTGCTGCCGATCCGTACGCAGATTGACTGGGACAAGGGCTTTGATACCTATCTGGGCACCGTACGCAAGGCGATGCTAGATGCGTTCGATTTCCAGAACTTCACCTATGGTGAACTGATCCGCCAGCTTCGCCTGCCCCGCGACCCCAGCAGGGTCATGTTGGTGCCGGTGATCTTCAACATCGACAACGGGATCGATCTTTCGACGATGAGCTTCGGGCCAGTCGAAACGGAGTTTGTCACCAACCCGCGCAATTTCGAGCATTTCGAGCTGTATCTGAACGTCACCGATGCCCCCGGCGATGTCAGGACAGAGTGGAGCTTCAACGTTGACCTGTTCGACCATGAAACCATCGAGCGGCATATCGACAGTTTCATCCTGCTTCTGGAACGGCTGATCGCGGAACCGGCAAAACCGCTGGGTGACCTGCCGATGCTTGCAGGCGCTGCGGCGGCCGAACTGCGTGACTTTGCCAACCCCGCGCCAGTTCCGGTGCCGGAGGTGGCGGTTCATAAACTGTTCGAGCAGCGCGTCGCGATCAGTCCGGACGCCACGGCGCTGGTGCTGCACGAGGGCTATGGCACCGCGGCAGGCAATGTCAGTTTCGGCGCACTGGATGCACGGGCCAACCGCATTGCCAATGCCCTGATCGCACGCGGCGTTTCGCGTGGCGATCTCGTCGGTGTGGCGCTGGAACGCGGTCAGGACATGCTGGCCGCGATCATCGCGATCTGCAAGACCGGGGCAGGTTATCTGCCGCTTGATCCGGCTTTCCCTGCCGACCGCATTGCTTACATGCTTGACGATTCAAAGGCGCGTTTCGTGATCGCGACGGATGACACCCGCGCCCTGGCCGGGAACGTTCCTGTTCTCGACCCGGTCAAGGATCTGTCTTCCGACACCCGCGCACCATCGATTGATGTCAGCCCCGATGACCGCGCCTATGTGCTCTACACCTCTGGCTCCACAGGCAAGCCAAAGGGCGTGGAAATTGGGCACAGGGCGTTTGTCAACTTCCTGACCTCCATGCTGCGTGAACCCGGTCTGTCGGAAACCGACAAACTGCTGGCCGTGACCACATTGTCGTTCGATATTGCAGGACTGGAGTTGTGGGGACCGCTGCTGGCGGGTGGCACGGTTGTTCTGGCCCGTCGTGACGATGCCGTCGATCCCGAGGCGCTTGTCCGCCTTCTGTCAGGGCAGGGCATCACGGTGATGCAGGCCACGCCATCCACCTGGCGGATGCTGCTGGATGCAGGTTGGTCCGGATCGGCCCGGATAAAGGCGCTGTGCGGTGGGGAAGCATTGCCCCTTGATCTGGCACAACGGCTGTCGATGCGGGTGGCAAGCCTGTGGAACATGTATGGGCCAACCGAAACCACGGTCTGGTCGACCGTCGCACGGATTGACAGGACGGCCACATCGGTGCCTGTTGGCCTGCCCATCGCCAATACCGAAATCGTGGTGCTCGATGCGCGGATGCAGCCGGTTCCGCCGGGTGTGGCCGGAGAGCTTTACATTGGCGGCATGGGGCTGGCGAAGGGCTACCTTGGCCGTCCAGACCTGACGGCGGAACGTTTTGTCGACCATCCGCAACAGCCAGGGGAACACCTGTATCGTACCGGCGATCTTGCCCGCTGGATGCGTCAGGGCGACGGCTATGTGCTGGAATGCCTTGGACGGGCCGACAACCAGATCAAGCTGCGCGGTTTCCGTATCGAACCAGAGGAAATAGAGGCGCGATTGCAGGCATTGCCGGGTGTCCGGCAGGCCGCGGTCGTGCTGCGCGAGGATCAGCCGGGCGACCAGCGACTTGTGGCTTGTCTGGTCAGCGACGGCGGTAACCAGCCCGATGGACCGATGCTGGCCGCCGGGCTGGCGGCTGACCTGCCGCGCTACATGATCCCGACGCGCTTTGTCTGGTTCGATGCGCTGCCCCTGACACCCAACGGCAAAACCGACCGTGGGACACTGTCGAAACGTCCGTTGCAAGACGTGCAGGATAGCGGCCACCGCGGCGCGCTGCCTGTCACAGCGACCGAACGCGAACTGTTGGAAATCTGGGTGCGGTTGCTGAATGTGCCCGAAATCGGGGTCGAGGATGATTTCTTCTCGCTCGGCGGCCACTCGCTGATGGCGGTGAAGCTGTTCGGGCGTATCCGGCGCAAGTTCGGCGTCGACCTTCCGATTTCCACCCTGTTTGCGCATCCGACGATCCGCAGCCTTGCCCGCAAGGTCACGGTGACCCAGGACGCGGTGCCAGAGGCGCATTATGCAGGCACACCCGAAGACAGCCCCTGGGATACGACGGTCATCATCCATCCCGGACCAGCGCAATCCACCGTCCCGGCCCTGTTCATCGTGGGCGGGGTTGGTGGCAATGTGAACAACCTTGTCGATCTCGGCAAGGAACTGGGACGCTATCGCAAGGTTGTCGGGCTTCAGACACGCGGCGTGCTTGGCCACCGCATGCATGAGACGGTCGAGGCGATGGCAGCCGACCATCTTGTGAACATCCGCAACCACCAGCCGACTGGCCCCTATCACATAGCCGGCTATTCGGCCGGGGCGCTGACCGCGTTCGAAATGGCGCGGCAGCTTGAAGCTGCGGGTGAGGACGTCGCCTATGTAGGCATTCTTGATATGTCAGCGCCGGGGTTCGAGGTTGGTCTGGTGCAGCCGCTGCGTCACAAGCTTGCACAGGAAGCGCGGGCGTTGGCGGAAAACGGCGCGGGTGCCTTTGCCCGGCGTCTGCTGCCACGCATGCGCGAAATGCTGATGACAAAATCCGTGGTGCGTGTCGGTGCGAAGTTCATGCCCGAAAAATTCCGCGTCATTGAGATGTCACGTCACTTCTGGGGCGTCGCCGATGCCTATCGTCCCGGCAAGGCGATGAGCCCGTTGACGCTGTATCTGACCGAAGACGAAAGCCTGATGTCGCAGCGCATGCGGGCGGCCGACCCTGAGTTCGGCTGGCGCAAGCTTGTGGGCGGCACTCTGACCGTGCGGCATATCAAGTCAGGACACCTGAACCTGCTGGAGGGCGCCGCGGTACAGGAACTGGCCCAGTTGATTGAAACAGATATGCGGGCAGCAGGCTGATGCCATGATGTTGCCCGCTGTCCCCGATCTGACGTTTCTGGAACGGAAGAACGATTTGGACAGGGTCAGAATCTCGCTGTGCGCACTGGATGACGATCGCGATATCGCGCTTTCTCTGGCGAGGGATTTGCTGACGGATTCCGAAAAATCCCGCGCCGCCCGGTATCATTTCGACCGTGACCGTAACAGGTTCATCCGGGGTCGTGGCCGGTTGCGGCAGATTCTGGGGTCGGAGACCGGAGTACACCCGCGTCAGGTCGCACTGGAAGAAGGTGCGTTTGGAAAACCGGTACTGGCCAAGGGCGGAGCGCATTTCAACCTCTCGAATAGCAATGCCATCGCGGCAATCGCCGTAAGTGAAAAAAGCCCCGTCGGTATCGACATTGAATGGCTTGATCGCAGCATCACCATTGAAGCGCTCGCGCAGACGTGTTTTTCTGAAGAGGAGATTTCCGTGCTGAACTCCGTCCAGGGCGAAGAGCGCAATCGACGCTTCTTTGAATTCTGGACAGCAAAGGAGGCGCGCATGAAACTGACCGGTGAGGGCATGTCATTGCCACCCCTGTCGATACGGCTGAAAATGAAGGATGGCCTGCCGGTTGGCTGCGCGGCACCTGCTACGCCCGGTGTGGTGTTGCGGTTCCCGCCTCTCGGCGTGCCGGACCTGGTTTGTTGTTACGCGGTGCAAGAGGTAAGCTGATGGTCAATCTCAAGGACTTTGCAAAAACCATAGCCGGGACGGGGCTGGAGATTTTCCGGCGCGATCTGGCTGCAGGAATTGATCGGGGTGAGCGCAGTGAGGGTGATGTCAAGGCGCGCGAACTGATCCTGCGTGCCCGTCTTGTGAGGGCAAGAATGCGAGGCGATGCCGACGCAATCGAAAAAGCGCAGTTCGCCTATTGGGGCGGTGCCACGGCAGATACCTATTACGACCGCTTTCTGAACCGCTTCCGCGACTGGTTCCTTGGCCCGCATCAGGTCATCGTTGACGAACTTGCCGTTCTGCTGCGCCAAGCCCCCTATAGCCGTCTGGTGGAGGTGGGCTGCGGCGACGGTCGGGTGCTGGAACATCTGGCGAAGAAGCTTGACTCCGTCGGGATGCTGGTAGGCATCGACATCAATCCGTCAATCATCGAGCGCAACCGAAACACCTATGCCGCCATCCCCAGAATGCGGTTCGAAAGCGGTGATGCAACTGCATGGTTGCGTCTGAACCCGACTGCGGGAACCGTGTTGATGACCTATGGCGGTGTCATGGAATATTTCACTGCTCCCGACCTGCGCCGCGTATTTGCCGATCTGGCACGAAGCGCCCCTGCCGCCGTCGCGCTGGTAGAGCCGGTCCACGCAACGCATGATCTGGCCAACGATCCGGACAGCCATGTGTTCGGTGAAGAAAGCTCGTTCTCGCACAATCATCGCTCCCTGCTGGAGGCGGAGGGTTATACTGTTCGATATGCTCGCGAAATGGATCTGGGCAAAGTGCGCTGGATGCTGATGATCGCGACATCAGGTGCCTGACGTGCAGAGACTTCGGAAATGGGTGCACGACCGCGAGGTGTGGGTTTTCCTGTGCCTGATCGTTGTTGTCAACGCGGTTTTCGTGGGCCTCATCAGCAATAAACTACTGCCAGGTTCCCTGTATTCGATGGGCCGTTTCGCGTTGCTGGGCGGTGTCCTGGGTGCAGTGGTTCTTGTGGGCAGTGGCTGGCACGGTATCGTGGAATTGCTGCGCCCCATGATGGTATGGCGGGTGCATCCGGCCTGGTATGTCGTGGCGCTGGTATGGGCGGCAATGGTTGCCACGCTGGTACTGGTCGGCGAACAGTTTGTGGCAGCGGAGCCGACCGCGATGACTGCAACAATCACTGCTGTGGCCAAGAAACGCATTTTATTCACGGTCCTTATCGGGGCGTTCATCGGGGAAATCGTTTGGGTCAGCTATGCCTTGCGCAGTCTGAGCAGCCGGTTCACACCCTTTGTCAGCAGCCAGATTGTCGGTGTGTTCTGGACACTCTGGTGGATGCCGATGGTGTTGCTGAATTACGGCATCATCCCCGATCTTCCCCCGGTTGCGCTGTTGATCAACCAGACGGGAATTGCGGCAATGTGTGCCTTCGTCTATTGGCACACACGAAGCGGTCTGATCGTGCTTTTGCTCCAGATCATGGTCAACAGCGCGCTTCTGATATTTCCTGTGATTCCTACCATCGGCGGGGTGGGAACCTATTGGGCCTATGCGGTGACCTACTATGTTTGTTCTGTTGTCCTGTTCCTGGCTTTCGGGCCGCGTCCATTGTTTTCAAAAGGTCTTTCGCTGCAGCAAGCGTGATGCGGCAAACTGGCTGTTACGGCATTTGACTGGTGGAAATCTTTCCAAGCCTTCAAGAAACAATTTTCGGTTTTTTGCCGTTTTCCCGCCATGCTTGTAGTGTCTTAGGAAGCAAACGTCTCGGGAGGGTCATGCCCTCGCCGGAAGTATTGAGGTCGGAGTATCAAGATGATCGCGCTGTTTTGTGGCAATGGAACCCTTCTGATCCAATGCGCCGAAGCGTTCCGACAGCAGGGCGGGACCATCGCCGGGGTGGTTACGGCCGATCCGCGCCTGCGCGAATGGGCCGAGGAAAACCGCCTGCGGATCTGCGGTACGCCGGAAGCGCCTGAAACCGCTGGCATGGCCGTCGACTATCTGTTCAGCGTGGCAAACGTCACGGTTCTGCCGATGTCGCTGATTGGCCAGGCAAGGATCGCAGCGATCAACTTCCATGACGGCCCGCTGCCTTCGCACGCTGGCCTGAACGTGCCGGTCTGGGCGTTGATCGAAGGGCAGCACACCCATGCCGTAACCTGGCACGAAATGGTGGAAAAGATCGACGCCGGTCGGGTGTTCCGCACCCGCAGCTTCGAAGTCCTGCCCACTGATACGGCCTTCAGTCTGAATGCTAGCTGCTATGACGCCGGGCTGCAAAGTTTCCGCGAATTGCTGGGCGATATTGCAACGGGCAACCTGACCGGCGGCGTGCCCGTTGGGGAACGGGGCTGGTACGCGCGGGCCAAGCGCCCGGATGCGCTTGGTTTCGTTGATTTCACGAAACCGGCGGCAGAGCTGTGCCGTTTGGTGCGCGCACTGAACTTTGGTGGATATGCCAATCCGGTGGGCGAGCCAAAGATATGGACGGGGAAGCAGGCGTTCGTAGCGCGGCGGTTGGAGATCGGCGAAGTTTCGGATGTTCCAGCCGGGCGTATCACCGCCATAGGCGATGACAGTGTAACGATCGCTGCCGCCGACCGTCTTGTAACGCTGACCGGCATCACAGATCTGGCGGGCAATGCTTCGCAAACCGGACTGGCCCCCGGTGTGGCGTTGCCCGGCGTCCCGGCGATGAGTGCCGATGCCCTGCTGGCCATCGGCAAGGCAGAACCAAAATGGGAAGCGCTGCTTGCGGATGCGACCGCCGCAGTGCCGCCCTACCCGCGCGCGCATCGTGATGCGGGCGGGGTCGAGGTGGCGGGGCTGAATACGGCATTGGCATCCGATGTTCTGGCCGCTGCCTTTGCCTCCTGGCTGGCCGGGTTGACCGGACAGCCGCGCGTTACCATCGGCATTCGTCGTCCGGTGGATCATCCTGGTCTTGCGGCCGTGGCCCCTATCAGCCTTGAAACCGCGAACAGGACGGCGGGCGAGGCCGTCGCCGAGATAACGCAGGCCATGGCTGATTTGGTGGCGCGTCCCGCCATGGCCGCCGATCTTGTGCACCGTATCCCCGATGCCGACAGCCGTCGCCGTGCTCTGGCCAGCCTTGCGGTGGCGATCAGCAACAGCGGAACGGATGAAGAAGCGCTGGGCGCGGCTGATGTTGTACTGATCACGGATCGTCCCCGCCTTGTGGCGCGAGGCGGCACCTATGAAACGGGCGCGCTGAAAGCCATGGCGGCGGCCTTTGCAGATTATGCCGTTCGATTTGCGGCAGCAGCGGGAATGCAGGTAGCGGATATCCCCCTGGCCGCTGACAGGGACAGCCGCAGCGGCGAGGATTTCGATGCGCTGCGCATCGACAGGGCCTTTGCCGCCACCGCTGCACGCCATCCTGACCGTCTGGCGCTGGAAGCGGGCACCGTCAAGCTGACCTATGCCGACCTTGACAAGCGGTCGGATGCGCTGGCGCGGGCATTGGTCGCGCGCGGTGCAGGGCCCGGCAGGATTGTCGGTATCTGCCACGAACGTAACGCCGATCTGGTCATCGCCATGCTGGCGATCCTGAAATCGGGCGCGGCCTATCTGCCGCTTGACCCGGCCTATCCGGCCGACCGTATCGCTTACATGATCGAGGATTCCGGCGCGCCGATCATTGTCGCCAGCCATCAGGCAGTGGCGCGCCAAGGGCTGGACCCCTCCAAGGTGATGTTCCCCGACGCAACCGGGGATGCCGCCTTGCCCGCGAATGCCGCTGTGACCGATCTGGCCTATCTGATCTACACTTCCGGCTCTACCGGCAAGCCGAAGGGCGTGATGGTGCCGCACCGCGCTGTGGCGAATTTCTTCGCCGGGATGGATGAGGCCGTGCCACTGGCCGATGGCGCGCGCCTGCTGGCCGTTACTTCCGTTTCCTTCGACATTTCAGTGCTGGAATTGTTCTGGACGCTGACGCGCGGCGCGACGCTTGTGTTGCAGACCGATGGCGCGGGCGAAAGCCGCTTGCCTGATTTCAGTCTGTTCTATTTTGCCTCGGAAGCGGCGGGCACGGGGCATCATGCCTATCGCCTGCTGCTGGAAGGCGCGAAGTTCGCCGACGAAAACGGCTTTTCCGCGATCTGGACGCCGGAACGGCATTTCCACGCTTTCGGCGGGCTGTATCCCAACCCGGCGATCACGGCGGCGGCAGTGGCCGGGATCACCAAGAATATCAGGCTGCGGGCGGGTTCCTCGGTTGTAGCCCTGCATCATCCGGTGCGCGTGGCCGAGGATTGGGCGCTGGTTGACAACCTGTCGAACGGCCGCGCCGGGATCGCCATTGCTTCCGGCTGGCAGCCGAACGACTTTGTGTTCCGTCCGGACAACTTTGCCAAGCGCAAGGATGTGATGCTGGAAACCGTGCAGACCATCCGCAAGCTGTGGCGGGGTGAACCGATGACCTTCCCCGGCCATGACGGAAAGGATGTGCCGGTCGAAATCCACCCCAAGCCGATGCAGGCGGAACTGCCGCTGTGGTTGACGGCGGCGGGCAACCCCGAAACCTTTGCTGCCGCCGCGAAACTGGGGTGCGGCGTGCTGACCCACCTTTTGGGCCAAACGTTCGAGGAAGTGGCCGAGAAGGTGAAAGCCTATCGCGTCGCCTGGCGCGAAGCGGGGCATCCCGGCACCGGCCACGTCGTTCTGATGCTGCACACCTTTGTCGGTCAGGACGAGGATGTGGTACGCGAAACCGCGCGCGGCCCGATGAAGGGCTATCTGAAGTCCGCCGTCGATCTGGTGAAGCGGGCAAGCTGGACCTTTCCGACCATCGTGCAGCGGGCCGATGCGGCCGGCATGTCCCCGCAGGAGATGTTCGAGAAGGAAGAGCTTTCCGCCGAAGATCTGGATCAGCTTCTGGATCACGCCTTTGAACGCTACTACCGCACCTCGGGCCTGTTCGGCACTCCGGATACCGCGAAAGAAATCGTGCGGCGGGTTGCCGAGATGGGCGTGGATGAAATCGGCTGTCTGATCGATTTCGGCATCAATACCGATGTGGTTCTGGAAAACCTGCCAAACATCAAGGCGCTGATGGTGGCCCTGGAACAGGAAGGCGGCGTGGGGCGCAAGGCCTCGGTTGCCGAGGAAATCGTAGAGAAAGACATCACCCATCTGCAATGCACGCCATCGATGGCGACCTTCCTTGCCGCCGACGGGCCGGGGCGGATCGCACTGGGCAAGCTGGACGCGCTGATGGTAGGCGGGGAAGCTTTCCCGCCGGAACTGGCGCGCAGCATCCGTGCGGCAATGCAGGGCAGCCTGTTGAACATGTACGGGCCGACGGAAACCACGATCTGGTCATCGGTCGCGCGGCTGGATCAGGTTGGGGACAAGGTGCCGCTGGGCGGTCCGATCACCAACACCGCGCTGTCGGTACGCAGTGCGAGCTGGCAGGCCCTGCCCGATCTGGTGGAAGGTGAATTGTGGATCGGCGGTGACGGCGTGACCGATGGTTACTGGCAGCGTCCCGAACTGACGGCAGAGCGTTTTGTCACGACATCAGAAGGGCGCTTCTATCGCACAGGCGATCTGGTGCGCCGACGCCCGGACGGGGCCATGGAGTTTCTGGGCCGCATCGACAATCAGGTGAAAATCCGGGGTCACCGGATCGAGCTGGGTGAGATCGAGGCGGCACTGGCAGCGCTTCCTGGCGTCAAGACAGCCGTTGTGAAGGCGGTGGAATTCGGCGCGGGTGATACACGGCTGGTCGGCTATGTCACCAGTACAGGCGCTGGCCAACGCCCCGATGCGGCCGCACTGCGTGAACAACTTGCCGCCGCGCTGCCGGAAATCATGGTGCCCTCGCAGATCGTCCTGCTGGACCGGATGCCGCAGACCCCGAACGGCAAGATCGATCGCAAGGCGCTGCCGTCGCCGGATGCGGTCGCCGACCGCGGACCGATGGTGGCCGCCGGCGACGACACAGAGGCGACGATTGCATCCGTCTGGTGTGAAGCACTGGGCTTGAAGGAAGTTTCCGTTACCGATAACTTCTTTGATCTGGGCGGACATTCACTGCTGGTGGTGCAGGTTCAACGCAGGCTGAAGGAAAAGCTGGGCCGGGATATTGCCATAACCGACGTGTTCCGGTTTTCCACGGTACGGGCAATGGCGACGCATCTGAACGGAAGCGCCGGTGACGAACCGTCGGCTGCGAACCGTGGGGCGGCGCGGGCGGCAGCGCGGCTGGCCAGGATGGGTCGGCGCTAAAACAGTGTCAGGAAAGGCGGGATGCGACCGACGCATCCCGTGAATACCGAAAGATTTACGAGCGATGAGCATTTCAGAAGGTCCATCGAACCGCATTGCGATCATCGGCCGCGCAGGCCATTTTCCCGGCGCGCGCAACGTGGCCGAATATTGGGCGATGTTGTCCGAAGGGCGCGTGGCGACCAGTCGTCTGGGTGAGGCGGACCTTCTGGCCCATGGCGTGACGCGCAAGGC
This sequence comes from Paracoccaceae bacterium, assembly GCA_051646105.1. Classification (GTDB taxonomy): domain Bacteria; phylum Pseudomonadota; class Alphaproteobacteria; order Rhodobacterales; family Rhodobacteraceae; genus JBOFCO01. The sequence goes on along the minus strand of JBOFCO010000002.1, from coordinate 37,400 downwards.
TCTGGCCGATCCGCACTATGTCCGGGCCGCGAATATCCTGCCCGACATGGAAAGTTTCGACGCGGGTTTCTGGGGATTTTCCCCGCGCGAAGCGGCTATTCTGGACCCGCAGCACCGGCATTTTCTTGAAACTGCCTGGGAAGCGCTGGAGGACGCGGGCCGTATGCCCGAAGATTTCGAGGGGCGTGTCGGTGTTTTTGCCGGGTCGGGAATGCAGGCCTATCTGCCGTTCAACCTGTTGTCGAACCCGGCGCTGGTCGAAGAAATCGGCCTGTTCCTGCTGCGCCATACTGGCAATGACAAGGATTTCCTGCCCACGCGGCTTTCCTATCTGCTGAACCTGACCGGCCCTTCGGTGGCTGTGCAGACGGCTTGCTCTACCTCCCTGGTTGCTGTGCATATGGCGGCGAATTCGCTGCTGAACATGGAATGTGACATGGCGCTGGCCGGTGGTGTGACCATCGAACTGCCGCATGGCACGGGTTACAAGTACCAGGAGGGCGAAATCCTGTCGCCCGACGGTTTGTGCCGGGCGTTCGATGACGAAAGTCAGGGCACGGTGTTCGGATCGGGTTCGGCCATTCTGGTGATGCGCCGGTACGAGGATGCGGTTGCCGACGGCGACGACATCAAGGCTGTCATCCTTGGCACGGCGATCAACAACGACGGGTCGGGCAAAGCCAGTTATCTGGCACCGTCTGTCGACGGCCAGGCGGAAGCTGCCGGCGAAGCCGTAGCGCTGGCGGGCGTGGAGCCCGCTACCATCAGCTATGTCGAGGCTCACGGCACCGGCACGCCCATCGGTGACCCGATCGAACTGACCGCGCTTGGCGAAGTATACCGTGACGCGGGCAAGGGCGCGGTCGGCATCGGATCCGTCAAGACCAACATCGGGCATCTGGATACGGCCGCAGGCGGGGCCAGCCTGATCAAGGTTGTAGAGGCGTTGCGCCACAAAACCCTGCCCGCCAGCCTGAATTTCAAGACACCGAACAAACGCTTCGAATGGGAAAACAGCCCCTTCCGCGTCGTTTCCGAAAAGCGTGACTGGGTTCGTGGCGCGACGCCGCTGCGGGCAGCCGTCAACTCGCTCGGCGTCGGCGGCACAAACGCCCATGTGATCGTGGAAGAGGCAAAGGCGCAGGCTGCAACCCCCGACGCCGGGGGCTGGAAGCTGTTTACCTTTTCGGCGCGCAACCTGCCTGCCATCGACGACACCCGCGCGAAGTGGGCGGACTGGCTGACGGGTGCGGAAATGCCCTCGCTTCAGGATGTGGCCTACACGCTGCGCCACGGGCGTCGGTCCTTCCCCGAAAGACTGGCCGTGGCGGCGCGCAGCAAGGACGAGCTGGCGACAGTGCTGAAGGAAAAGGTTTCTTCGCTGGCAAAGGGCGGCAAGTCGGCCGCCGATGTGCCTGAGATCGTGTTTCTGTTCCCGGGCGGTGGCGCACAATATCCCGGTGCCGGTGCGGAACTGTATGCGCAGTCGCCCGTGTTCAAGGCGGCGGTGGATGAGTGCTTTGCCAACCTGCCCGCGAATGCCCCCGCCGACCTGCGGGTAATGATGCTGGAAGAGACGCTGGCCAACAAGGATGCCCGGCACAAGCTGGGGCAATCGGGCTATGCGATCCCGGCGCTGTTTATTCTGGAATATGCCTATGCCCGGCTTTGGGAAAGCTGGGGGGTCAGGCCTGATGCGGTGGTCGCGCACAGTGTGGGCGAATATGCTGCTGCGGTCACCGCGGGTGTCATGTCGGTCAAGGATGCGCTGAAAGTCGTTACCCTGCGCGGACAGGTAATGGATCAGGCCCCGGCAGGGGGGATGACGACCGTTCCTGCAACAGAGGCCGAGGTGCGCGAACTGATCGGCGGTGCGTTGGATATCGCCGCGATCAATGCGCCCCGCGCTGTGGTCGTTTCGGGCACGACCGAGGATATCGCAGCGCTGGAGGAGAGGCTCGCGGGCACCGAGCACGAAGCCAAGCGCATCCATATCGATGTTGCGGCGCATTCCAGGCAGTTGGAAGGACAGTTGGAAACTTTCCGCGCCGGCTTCGCCGGGGTGGCGTTTTCGGCGCCGAAGGTGCGGATGGTGTCCTCGCTTCGCGGGGACTGGGCGACAGCGGAAGATTTCGGCAATGCCGATTACTGGGTACGCCACCTGCGCCATACCGTGCGCTTCACTGATGCGCTGGCTGCGGCGCTGGACAAACCGGGCCGTATCGTGATCGAGGTCGGGCCGGGCCAGACGCTTGGCCCGCTGGTCGGCATGGCGGAAGGCGTGGGCAAGCCGGCGTCGATCATTGCATCCGCCCCGAAGCCCTCGGATCCGGCGGATGAAATGGGCGTGGCGCTGGCCGCCGCTGGCGGTGTCTGGGCGGTGGGTGGCAGGATTGACTGGACGAAGCTGCCTGACGGCGATCGGGGGCGGCGCGTTTCCGTGCCGACCTATGCCTTTGATCGCAGCAAGCACTGGATCGCGCCGGGCAAGGGCAATCAGCCGGTAGAGGATGGCCCCCTAAGCCTGATCCGGGGCGCAAACATGGGCCGCTGGTTCGAAAGCATCGGCTGGACAGAAGCGCCGGGCAGTTTCAGCAAGTCATCCGCGCGCGGGCGATGGCTGGTGTTCGCGGGGAATGACACGCTGTCGGACAAGGTGCTTGTGGCGCTGGCTGCACAACGCGCCGACGTGGTCACGTTGCGGGCCGGCGAAGAGTTTGAGGCGGTTGCTGGCGGATTCCGCCTGCGCCCTGACAATGCCGAGGATTTCGACCGGCTTTCAGAGGCCCTTGGTACGATACCGGAGCGTGTCCTGCATCTGTGGGCGCTGGACACCGCGACGAGCGGAAAGGCGTTTGACAGCGCCTATCTGTTGGCGCGGATGCTGCAACTGGCCGATGCCGGGACTGGGTGCAAGATGACGCTCGTGACACGTGGTGCGATGCGCGTCGCCGATGAAGCGGTCCCCGCACCGGAACTGGCGATGCTGCTTGGCCCGGTGCGCGTGGCCCCGCGCGAGGTGCCGGGGCTGGCCGCTGCCTATGTCGATCTGGATGCCGGGCCGGCCCTGCCGGACGATGCGCAGGTGACGGCGCTGCTGGCAGAGGCGGCAGGCGGCGATACCGCCGATCTGGTCGCGTTGCGCGGTGCAAAACGTTTCGTCCGCCAGCGCAAACCCATGGATGTGGTCGCGCCCGAAGGCATGCCGCAGCGCCTGCGGCGCGAAGGCGTCTATCTGCTGACCGGCGGCAATGGCGGCATCGGCCGTCTGATGGCCCTGTGGCTGGCACGAACTGTCGGGGCGCGGCTGGTGCTTATGTCGCGCCGCGCGAAAGCAGATGCCAAATTCAAGGCGGAGGTGGAAGCCGCGGGTGGCAAGGTGATCTGGGTTGCGGCGGATGTCTGTGACGCGGCCGCCGTGGATGGAGCAATAGACGAAGCGCGAAAGGCGTTCGGCGCGTTGCATGGTGTCATTCACGCAGCGGGAACGCTGAACGACGCACCGCTTTCGGCCAAGTCCCTGCAGGAGGCGGCAGCGGTCATTGCCCCCAAAGTACAAGGCGGGCTGAACCTTGCACGGGCCCTGCCGCCCGGAAGCCTAGACTTTTTTGCGGTCATCTCTTCGTCCTCTGTCGTTCTGGGCGGGGCCGGGCAAAGCGATTACGCTGGCGCAAACGCGATGCTGGAATCGCTTGCGGCCTCGCGGCCTGACGGACTGTCGATCGCCTGGGGTGTTTGGCGCGACGCGGGCATGGCAGCGCGTGCATATGGTGCCGGCGATGGCACAGCCGCAGCAGGCGATCCGCTTCTGGGGGAGCACGACGTTTCGGATGACGGGATCGTAACATATAGTCTGCTGCTTGATCCGATGGCGGATTGGGTGGTTGCCGAACATGTTGTGGCGGGTCAGCCGGTTTTTCCGGGCACGGGCTATCTGGAACTTGCCCAGGCTGCAGCAGCCCATACACTTGGTGACCGTCCGTTCGAGATCACCGGCCTGTCATTCGCCCTGCCGATGACTTTCGCGGGGGAACTGCCACGCCGGGTATCAATCATCCTTTCGCCCATCCGTCAGGGCTATGACCTGCGCATCGAAAGTCAGGCCAGCGTGACGGGAGAGGCGACAGAGCATCTGCGCGCCCAGATCAGCATCGCCAATGGGCGCGATACCAAGGTTCCGGCCCGGCTTGGCAAGAAGCAGGCACTGGTCAGATCAGACCGCAGCGGGCATGCGCCGCAGGAAGAGCTTATCAGCTTTGGTCCGCGCTGGCGGAATGTCGGCGAATTGCGGACATCTGCGGAAATGGCAGAAGGGGATTTTGCGCTTCCCGCCGAATTCGCCGCCGATGCCGCCACCCATCCGATGCATCCGGCGCTTATGGACATGGCGGCCACGGTGGGGCTGAACCTTCTGTCTGACGGCGGCGCGGGTGGCATGGTCTATGTGCCAATGTCGGCGGAGCGTATACGGGTTCTGGGCAAGGTGCCGCCGCTTGTCCGCAGTCGTGCGATCCGGGTTGCAGAGGAACCCCGGCGCTTCGTCGCCTTTGACGTGGTGATTGAAACGCCGGAAGGCAAGCCGGTGGTCATTCTAGAGCGTTTCGCGATGCGTGGAGTGGAAGGCGGTACTTTTCAGGCCAACCCGGAAAGCCCTGGCAAGCTGACAGAACAGTTGCTGACCACTGGCATTCGCGCCTCTGAAGCACCGGACCTGTTCGCCCGTGTGTTTTCGCAGGATCAGGCAAAGATCGTGGTTTCGCCGGTTTCTCTGGATATGGTGCGGCTGGCAATGGCAGAAGCCACGCGCGCTGCGCCGGTCACGGAACGGCGCAGCGGCGCGGGCGACAAGATCGCCGATCCTGTTGCGGCGCGTATTGCAGAGATCTGGGGCGAAATCCTGGGTGTGAACGGGGTTGGAAATGCAGACGACTTTTTCGCACTGGGTGGTCATTCGCTGAATGCGGTGCGCATGTTCGGGCGTATCCGCAAGGAATATGGGGTCAATCTGCCACTGGCCACGCTGTTCGAGGCGCCGACTGTCGGAGCGCTTGCCGCACTTGTCCGAGCTGAAGGCGGGATAGAGACCGAAACCGTAACGGCAGAAACGCCGGTACCTGCCCGCAAGGCCAGTGAATGGAGCCCGCTTGTCACGATTTCAAAGGGCAGTCCCGAAGTCATGCCGCTGTACTGCGTCCACGGGGCGGGCGGGAACATCCTGAACTTCCGGCCGCTGGCAGCCTATCTGGACAGATCGATCCCTTTTATCGGGGTGCGGGCGCTTGGAAGCGATGGCGGGCTTGAGGTCGATGAAACCATCGAAGCGATGGCTGCACGCTATCTGGCGGCAATAAGGGCATATCAACCCCAAGGCCCCTATCGGCTTTCCGGCTATTCGGGGGGCGGCGTCGTTGCGTTTGAAATGGCCCAGCGCCTTGTGGCCGAAGGCGAGAAGGTGGAGCAACTGATCTTCCTGGACACGCTTGCGCCGCAGGTTTCGGAAATGGGCCTGTCACTGGCCCAGAAGGTTTGGGCCATCCGCAAGTGGGATATCCGCTTTACCCTGGAATGGTGGGAGCGCCGGAAAAAGGCGCGAATCGGGGGCCAACAGTCCGAGCAGATCAAGAATCTGATCGCGAAGGGCGAAAAAATCCCGGATGAACTGGTCGGTCAGCGCCTGACAAGCGCCTATCGGCGCGCTCAGGCGGCCTATCATCCTAAGCCTTATGGCGGAGATGTGGCAATGTTCCGGGCCAAAAAGGCGGGAACTCTGTTCCTTGCGGCTGGTTCCAAGCTGGGATGGGATGATTACCTTACCGGCAAGATAAGGGCAGACGTGTTCGATTGCGACCATTTCACCATGATGTCCGAACCCACTGTCGGTCGCATCGGGGCCATCATCAACGCGCTGCTCATCAATAGGAAGCACTGACTCGCCTTTATCTTCCGTAGGATAGGAGATTCGACCCACATCCAGGGGCCGGATCGTGAGTAGATGATTCTCTCAGAAACAATTTGTGAAATTCCCGATTTCGGATCGCTGACGCGAAACGATCGGCGGGAACTCGCGCAAACCGCGAACCGCGGATTTTGTTGCCCAAGAAAAAACTAAGTTGTTCCACAATGTTACCGTGTCTTGGCGTCTTTCTGCCCAAGCGGATTAGAGCGGTTTGACTTGATTAACCTTTAACTGTCACAAGCAAACCACACCGCGAGAGAAAATTTGGGGAAACGGTTGCGGCTTCACTCGCCGCACGGGGATGACACGGAGACCCTTGCAGATGAAAGTTCTGTTCATAGGAAATTCTTTCCAGTACGCCAGCAATGTTAGCTGGGATTACAGCTCTGACGGCAATTTCGTTGCGCTTTCCGAAGCGGCGGGGATAACGATTGACTGGCATGGCAACTACATCGGTGGTTCGGTGCTTTCGCAGCACTGGAATGACAGCGATGCGAACAATCCGCGGGACCAGCTTGAAAATGGCAACTACGATGTCGTTGTGATCAACGGCGGCAACGGCGGGAACGATCCCACCTATGCCGCGCAGTTTGCTAACCTTGCCCAAGCGAACGGCACAGACGTGGTGTTTTTCAACATCTGGGCACCTGACCATGAGATCAGCATCTCGGGCGGTGACAACTTTGAGTATGTCCACAAGACATATCTGAAGATGGCGCAGGACAATGATGCCGCGCTTTCGCCGAACGGCCGTGCGTATGCAGCAGCACATACCGCGCTGACCGCGAAGTATGGCAATGGCGACAATGGCCAGACTGCCGAGAACATGCTGACCTATGACGGGATCCACCCGTCACCGCTGGCTGGTTATCTTGCGGGGCTGGTGCTGTTCGCAACCGTGCATGGCACGAAGCCGCCGGCACCGTCAGCTTTCCTGCCCAAGGGCGTGTCGCTGGCTGATGGCCAGATGATGTACGACATCGCCTGGAAAGCCGTTCAGGACTACGCGATCATGCTGAACGGGTCTTCCAACCCGCCGCCATCCACCGGGACGATCACCGGACGCATGTTCGATGACTTGAACGCCAACTCGATGGACGACAGCGAAGGTGGCTTGGCCGGGGTAACTGTCTATCTTTGGGAAGAAGGCGTTGGCGTTGTCGCCACGACTACGACCAAGGCCGATGGCAGCTACGCTTTCAGCAATGTCGATGCAGGTGATTACCGTGTCCGCTTTGCGGATGCCAGCGCGACAAAATCTTTCGTCACCGGGAATGTCGGAAGCGATGCGAACGACAGCGATGTGGCGCAAATTCTGACCAACGGCATCGGAGTGACCGGCATTGTCAAACTTGCTGCCGGGGCAACTGTGTCGAACGTCGACGCGGGTATGAAAACCGATGGCTCGACTGGTGGCGGCACGGGGGGCGGCACCACGCCGGCCAACTACGACAAGACCATCAACGGCACGTCTGCATCGGAAACGCTGCGCGGCGGAACGACCGATGACTACATGACCGGTCAGGCTGGCAATGACTATGTCAACGGCGGCGACGGCAATGACTATGTGGATGGCGGTCTGGGCCGCGATACGCTCGTCGGCGGAAATGGCGCGGATGTGTTCATATTCGACAAGGCGGATGCCGCAGTCAACGGTGGAACCGGTCTGGATACACTGATGTTCACTGCGAAGTCTGCGACCGATGCCCGCGCAGTGACCGTCTATTCGGTCGAGACGTTCAACATGACCAATGCGTATGCCGACGACGTGACCCTGAGCTATCGCCAGATCCGTCAGGCCAAGGATGCCGAACTGACGATCAAGGCAGACGCCGGCGACATCGTGCGCATCGACAGCACCTACGACGTGAAGCTGCTGGGCACCTTCACCAAGGACGGTCAGGTCTACGAACGTTATCAGCTTGGCGGCAATGACTGGGGCACCAAGTTCGCGATTGATGCGGATGCCAAGCTTTACGTCGACGGCACGCTCATCTGATCCACGAACAGAGACAACACAAACACCGGCCCCGTGTGGGCCGGTGTTTTCGTTCAGGGTGTTGCTTTTGACGCGCTATTCAGCGCAAAGCTTGCAAAATCATCGGCAAACCCGTGCCTGAACAGGTCGGCGTGACTGCCATCCTTGTATGTCAGGAATTCCTTCGGCCCAAGCATTGCATCATAAAGCCGCCGTGCCCAATCGGGATAGATCGCGCGATCACGCGCCCCGTGGACAAAAAGAACGGGCATTGTAATCCGCCCCGCCAGATCGATCACGTCATGACGCTCTTTCCACATCAGCCAGCACATCGGAATACCGTGGAGCCGCCGAGTCTGGAACCGGCACAGACTGTCATATCCCGCCTCAATCGCCAGGCCGGCAGCGGGCCGCTGCGCCGCCAGCATGACCGCAGGGCTGGTGCCCAGGCTGAAACCATGAAGGATACGGCGATCGGCGGGGATGGCTTCGCCCAACATGGTGTCAAGCTGGTCGTATACGGTCGTTACGTCGTCGCGTAGCAGCACCTCTGTCGTCTTGCCGGGTAAACCTGCGGACCCGCGATAGGCCAGCATGGCAATGCCGAAACCCTGATCGATCAGGGGCCGCATCCGGGCAAAAGACGGCCCGATACTTGTGAAGTTGCCGTGGAAGCTGATCAGAACGGGCATGTCCTTCGCCGGCTCCACTACCCAGACGGTCAGGGGTGCCCCGTCAGTCCCATAGATCTGGATGGCGCGCGCTTCCGGCACACCAGAGGTTTCCGGTCTGTCAGGTGTCTGCGCAAAGCGATATACGGCAAATTCCTGATAAGCCCAGATCGCTGCCAACCCTGTCAGCAGCAGGCCGACAAGGCAGATGATACTTATCTGAAGGTAGTTCATCCTGATGTCTCCACTTCAATCGAATTTATAGACAATATTTGCTGTTGATATGCATTGTTCACAAAGCTCTGGCATCGGACAGGATTCCGCATTGCAGCGTCACGTCGGCTTGCCTAAGGAATGGCGAAACCGGCCATGATCGGACGTCCACGCCATGCCCCATGAATATGCCGTCATCATCCCGCACTACAACGATGTGCAGCGTCTTCGCAAATGCCTTGCAGGTGTCACCGCCCGCGATACGCAGGATGTGGATATCGTCGTCGTCGACAATGCCTCGACAGAGCCGCTGGATGCTGTCCGGGGGGAATTTCCGGGCGTGCGGTTCCTGACCGAGCCGGGCAAGGGCGCCGCGCTGGCGCGCAACCGTGGCGTTCATGAAACCACGGCCCCGCATCTGTTTTTCATCGACGCGGATTGCGTGCCGGCGGCGAATTGGCTGGCCACCGCAAAACAACTGGCAGGCAGTGCGGACCTGATCGGTGGGCGCATCGATGTTTTTGATGAAACGCCGCCGCCGCGATCAGGGGCAGAGGCGTTCGAGACGATCTTTGCCTTCAATTGGCGGGAGTATATCGAAAAGAAGCACTTCTCGGTCACCGCCAACCTTGTCACCTCTCGCAAGGTGTTTCTGGATGTGGGTGACTTCATCAACGGTGTGTCAGAGGATGCCGAGTGGTGCCTGCGCGCGCGCGCCAAGGGATACAAGATCATCGCGGCCGAAACGCTTGCCGTCAGTCATCCGACACGGCGCGACTGGCCAGCGCTGGAAAAGAAATGGCGGCGCATTACCCGTGAAATGTACGAACTGGGCGGAACGAACGGCAAGGCACGGCTGAAATGGGCCGTGCGGGCACTGATGATGCCCGCAAGCGCCGTTGCCCATGCGCCAAAGGTGCTATTCAGCCCGAGGCTTGCCTCTGGTTCGGAGCGGCTGCGTGGACTTGGCACGCTGTTCAGGCTGCGCTTCTTGCGCTGCGGGTGGATGCTGCGGCAGGCCGTCACCGGCCGTCCGTAAGCCGGGCGCTGTCCCCGCCCGGTGATGCCGGGGGGCGAACCGCGTGAAACGAGAGCTGCGTTGGGGCTGGTTGGGTTGCGGTGGCGTTTCGCCTCCATCATCCGCGCCCGGTTCCGGATCGGGGTCCAGCAGCCAGATCGATGCACCTGCCAGAAAATAGACCCAGACATAGATCGGGCCCCAAAGGTGAACGGTCGCCGCCGCCACCAGCAGCCCGCCCAAAGAAATCAGGATGCCTTGGCGGATCAATCGTTTGGCACGGTCATGCAGGACCGTCCGTGACAGCTTTCGGATCAGAACGGCAAAGAATCCCAGGCTGAGGATCAGGCCGGGATAGCCGTGTCGCATCGCCATAAGCAGCCAGAAGTTGTCAACACTGGGCGACATCCAGAACGGCCTTGGCCAGTCGTTGATGCCGATGCCAAAGATCGGATTGCTTTTCACCACCTGCGATCCGTAGGTGAAAATCAGAATGCGGTTATAGGCAGTAGAGGTATCTAGGGCGAGATAGGTCACAAAGACGTGGAACGGCGTCCTGTTGGAAAGCAGGTCGATGCCCAGATAGAGAATGGCAAAGGCAATCGCGAACATCCGCCACCGTGCCTTGACCGAACGCAGAACCCAATCGTAGCCCATCAGGATCCATTGCAGGATCAGCGCCATGAAGGCACCCGAGGACACGGAGCAGACAGTAGCAACGACGATGATCGCCCCACGCCGAACCTGCTGAGTAAAGTTGGAGTTTGGCGACAGCGCGAAAAACACCAGTCCAAAGCTGCTGGCGACGTATATGCCGTAGACGATCGGGTGCTGAAAGATGGTCTGGGCGCGCTCAAGACCAAGCCGCGGTTCATAGGTGATGATCGGATGGGTCTGGATGATACCCTGAAGCATGGTCAGGATTATCGGGTCACCGGTCTGGGTTTCGATCAGTGCCAGCGGCAAAAGGACGAGTATTGTTATGAACTGGATACGCACAAAGCGATGAAAGCTTGGCGCATTGCGGATCAGGGCGCGACCCAGAAGATAGGCGCCCATGGTTTCGATAATGGTGAAGCCAACCTGCTGATAGATCTTGGCCACGCCGTGTACCTTGAAGAACGACAGCGACGCCCAAAGCGTAAAGCCGACCACCATCCAATCCAGCAGTCCGGGCTTTCCGTACTTGCCTGACAGCCAGGCTATCCCGGTCGGGATCAGCGTCACCAGCAGCAGCGCCCGGTAGGGCGGCAACGAAATTGACCCGATGTTGATGAAAAACGGCGCAATGATCGACAGAAAGAACAGAACGATCTTCCAGGATGCAGTAACATCCTGCTGCGTCGGCGCGGCACGAAACGCATCGGCACCGCTGACGCGCATTTGTGCAGCGCCCTGGCCTGATCGCGCAAACTGGTCCTGAGTGCTCATCTTCGGTGGGCTTCGGTTCTTATTATCGCAGTTTTTCTTGCTCCACCGGGACACGATGCGCGGCATCGGTCTGGCAGGACAATATGCCCTTAACATGACGCCATGCGCGGGGAAACCATGATGCGTGGCCCTGTGTGGAGGGTTAACGTACCGGGCTGACGTTGTTGTCAGGGCGCAACCCCGCAACCGTGGATGCTAGTCAAGGTTCGCCTTTCGCAGGTGGGGTTTGCTTTCGCTGATCCGTTTCGCGGCGGGCTGATCCTGCACGACGAAAGGAAACCGCGATGATCCTTGGCCTTGGTCTTTCTGCAAGCGCGCCGCTTGTGCGTTCTGGTGCGGCAGAACCGCCTGCCGGTTTCATAACGGCAACGAATTTCAGCCGCGACAGGGTGCTGTTCGACAGCCGCGCCGCGCTTGGTGAAACAGATGCGGTGATCCCGATATCGGGAACCGGGTCGATGGGTATGACGATCGAGGCACGCGGTCTGTCGCTGGATGACGGCGGGGCAACCAGCACCGCATGGACGGACATCTCGATAACGGGACCGGGGGAAACCTGGGCCGGCAATCTGACATTGCCCCGCAGCCCAAGCTGGTTTGCCGTGCAGGTCCGGCTGAAAGAGCTGCCACAGATTTCGGCAAGCATACCGAACCGCGTCGGCGTGGGCCATGTCATCGCCATATGGGGCCAATCCGAACATGCGCGGTTCTGGTCAGCGTTTCACAGCCAGACCATACCGGCATCACTCCTGCACGAGGACCGGGTGCAGATGATGTGGTTTGATGCCGGCGTGCAGCACCAGCACCTGACCAACGCCACGGCGTTGACCGCCGGGGCTGTTGCACTGGCCAATGTGCTGATGGCTGAACGTCCGGGTGAAAAGTTCGCCCTTGTTCACCATACCCAACCCGGCACCGATCCGCGCAGTCTGGTCAACGACGCCGATCCGCAGCGTTCCTGGGCCAACGATCTGGCGCTACACCAGTTCGCGACCGCCGACGGGCAAAGCGTTGGTCTTGCAGCGTGGTCCTGGTTTGCCGCGCCCGGATCGCTGGGCTCTGCCTATGGAGAGGCACTGTTCCCCCTGTTTTCGGGAAAGACCCTTGCCGGAACCACGGTCAGCTTTCCTACCGACATCGGCTATGGTTCATCCGGGGGCAGCTATCACGCCGACCACTGGTTCGGCGAGCTGTACGACTATTCCGAAACACGATGGGTACCGTTCGGGCCGCACAAGTTCGAAATCGGGGAAAACATGGTTTCCGCCGTTCAGCGCGCTGTTGGTGGCGTTGATACCAATCTGGTCAACAAGCAATCGGCACGGGCAGCATGGCGCGCCATGCTGGCCAATCCGCAGGCGACGATGTTTCTGTCCGCTGGAATTGAGCCGATGAATTACCAGAACGGCGTGGCAGACGGTGCAAGCTGGACGGATATCGCCCATCCCACGGCGGCAAGCGATGACGGCATCCCGGCCTTTGCCCGACTGACCGCTCATGCGATTCTGCAATCCGCCGGATTGAGCACCCGCGCCGCGCCCCATTTCGACAATTGCCAATGGGCAGCGAATGGCGCCCATGTCGAGGTTTGGAGCAGCGCAGGGCCAATCACGACGACGCGTCTGGCGCGTGCAGAGGCACCCCTGGGCACGACGCGCCCGCACTGGACCCAAGTCTTCGGTTTTCAGATCAATGGCGCACCCGCGCTGAATACGCAAATCGTGTCGGGACGGGTAAGGGTGATGCCAAATGCTGCGGCTTTCGTCCCCGGCGATGTGCTGACTTTTGGCGAGGGTGGCGGATCGGGTGCGCTGGCTTTCCCCGACGACCATGTCGCGCAGACGTGGAAAAACTATCCCATCGTCGATGTCGGGGCGACTGGCGTGACCGGCCTGCCCGTCAGCCCTATGCCCTCTGCAACGGTTCTGCAAAATACACTTGTCGGCACACCGGTGTTCACCGTTGGCGCGGGCGGGCCCTATTTTCTTGATCCCGCCGTCTTCGGGCCGAACAGCGGTCGCTTGCAGTTCGCGATGCGTGCGCAACTGGTATCGCCAGCATCGGCCTGCACATTGGGATCCCTGTCCGGGAACATGTTCAAGCTGGAGGCAATGGCTGCCGGGACGCTGCGACTGAACATCAGGGACAGTGCCGCGGCCGTGGTCGTCAGCAACGTAACGGGCGGCTTCATTCCCTATGGAGCGTTCTGCGACATAGTTGCGGCGGTCGATCTTGTGGCGCTATACGCCCGGGTCTGGTTGAACGGTGCGCTTGTGATCAACGCCACGGTTGGCGCAAATACCGGGCAATTCGCGCCTACGACACGCGTCCTTTCTGCGCTGGCGTTGAACACGGGCACTGCGCAGGCGGCCGGCACCATCGAATATGTCCGGTTCTGGAAAGACGCGTCGCCAACCGGCGGCAGCCCCGCAGCGCCGTCTTACAAGAGCATTTCCGGCCCTGCCGCCATCGCCAATGCCGATCCCTGGAAACGCCCGCCAGAGGTGAATGCGACATGAGTTACAGCACAGACACAGTGGCTGCAGCTGCCCGAACGGCCAAAAGACAGCAAATCCGCGCCTGTTTGCGGCAAAACCCCGGCGACACGACCGAATCGACCGAATCCCGACATCAGTTGCGCGCTTCGCGGCGGAACGTGGCGGGAAGATCGACAATTTCTGTGACTTTCCAACTCGCCGGTGTTTCGTCTGCGGAGATAGTTCGGCCTTTTCACAAAGACTTTCCGCAACTCGCCGTGGCGACCGCAAAAGCGCCACGGGATCGCGGAACCAGCGCCGCAGCTTTGCCGCGTTCGGCGGCAACTTTCTGGCGAGTTGCAGATTCACGGTCATTTCGGGGATATGAGAATGACACCTTTTAAATCCTTTCTGACGACACTTTGTGCGGCAGCGCTGGTGGGGACCGGCGCAAATGCTGCCGATATCACCATCACCGGCGCCAAGTCCTCTGGTGGGTTGTTCAGCACGGCCATGTCCGGTTCGGGTGCCACCCAGGAGTACGCGACCTTTGACGAGGCCCGCAGGGCCGGGGCTATCCGAGGCGGAGATACCGTCTATTTTGCACCGGGCAGCCATGGCAGCCTGGTGGTTCGCGACCTGAAATTCACGTCGCCGATCACGTTGACTTCGGCCCCCGACGCCAGAGCGCATTTCGAATTCATTTCGATTTCGAACAGCAGCAACATCACCGTCAAAGGCTTTGATATTTGGCCGACCGGAATCGGCGATGGCGCCGGTGCGGTTTTGCGCGCGGTTGAAACTACCGATGCCATCATTGTCGAGGATGTGGACATCCGCTCGGTTGCGAAAGCCGACGCCTATCCCGGCTGGACCAAGACCCAGTGGCTGGACAACAAGCGGAATGGCATCCTGCTTCAGGGTGCGAACTCCATCGTCCGCAACAGCCGTGTGACCGCGGCCTTCAATGGCATCGCAGTTCAGGGACCGAACAGCCTTATCGAAAACAGCACTGTAAACGGTTTCTCGGGCGACGGGTTACGGGCGCTGGGAAATGACTCGACCATCCGCAACAATTCTGTTGCGGATTGCGTCAAGGTTTCGGATTCGCATAACGACGGTATCCAAAGCTGGTCGGCGGACGAGGCCGATACGCTGTTTCTGGGCACCCTCAAGGGCATAACCCTGGAAAACAACAATATCCGGGAATGGAAGCATCAAACCATTTCGCCGCTGCGTTGCAGTCTGCAGGGCATCTTCATTTCCGGGTATCTGGATGGCCTGAAGATCCGCAACAACGTCATTCTGGTGACGGCATGGCATGGGATCGGCATCTACGGCGCATCAAACAGCGAGATTACGCATAACACCGTCGTGCATCCGCGCGGGTATACCGACCGCAAGCCATGGATCCGCATCGAGCCAGGTCGTGATGGACGCAGTTCGGAAAATATCCTGATCGCCAACAACATTGCGACCTCGGTCAAGTCAGGGAAAACCGGCATTCACGGACTGGAGAGCACCAACAACATCACTCCGACCAACATGAGCGCGGAATTCAACGCGCTTGCCAGCGGCGATGTGGAACTGCGCCTGATGGCAACAGCGATCGATGCCGGTTCGGCCGAGTTCGCCACCACCGAAACCGATATCCGCGGTGATGTGCGGATCAAGGGGCGCGCGCCCGACGCCGGAGCTTTCGAAACCAAGTAGCGTCACATGGCAGCCGAAGCAAAAAAGGCCGGGGAAGCTCCCCGGCCTTTTCTATCTATCGGTCAACAGGCCGCCCTATCCTCGCCGACGCAATGCATCAAGCGCCGCGACGATCACGCGACCTCCGCGGCGCGGTGGTTTGTACGCGGCGCGTGCGGCAAGATAGGCTTCGCTCAGCGTCGGGGCGGGTGCCGCGGGCAGCTTTTCGTCAAGGCTGTATCCAAAGCGCCGGAAGTCTTTGCCGTAGATACGCTGGATCACCTCCCGGTCCATGGTCGATGGCTTGACCTTTTCGGTGGTGCCCTTGGCGAAATCGCCCCGCTTGTTCACCTCGGCCAGGCGGCGCGGGCCATCTTCATTGCCGCAGACGCCGTCAAGCCAGGGCACCATCGCGTCCAGCCCGTGTTCCATGTAAAAAACATGTGCACCTTCAGGGACGATTTCATCCATCGGTCGCAGATGGTTGTCATAAATGAAGCGGTCATCGGCAAGCCGCTCCTCCAGATCCAGCAACCATTCCGAAAAGCCGACATCGGCAGGAACAGTACGTTCGCGTTCCTTCTGGAAGTGATAGGCAGAAATCACCCGTGCCAGTGGGTGGCGCACGATTGTAAAGACCGCGTCAAAGAAGCCTGCGGGAAACATGCTGGCAAGCGTCGCAGCATCGACATGCTGCGGAGAGGTCCGCGACCAGCGCTTTTCCTGAGCAAGCTGCGTGAAAGCGGTGTTCACGAAGGCAACAGCACCAAACCTGCCCTCAAGATAGCTTGAAACCGACGATCCGCCGCATTTCGGGACATGGGCGTAATAGATGACCTTGTTGTCGGCTTTTATGATGGGCATTTTCGACTCCTGACGTCGCGCACAATAGCTGCGAACCAAGCAGCTTTACCAGTGATGACTATACCGTGCGCATGTTTCAGCGCATAGCTGCGGCTTTGAAGGACAAGGGGAAACACTTTGTTTTCAGTAGCCGCGCAAGTCGAGGGGATTTCTGCAAATTTCGGCCAATCGCGCGTTGCTGGCATCAAAGTATCCCGCAAAATGCGCCTCGACGAATGCCGACACAGGCTTGTACTTTTTCAGCCGCTTCTGGAAGGGCAACCGCCGCATCACGTAGCCGACCCAGCGATATGCCCCCATGGTTTCATGGCCCAGATGCAAGACCGGATTTTCATGAAGCGCCCCGCGCTGAAAGTGATTCACGCGGCGAAGAACGGGAACGGCATATTCCGGATAACTCGGCGCGTGGGGCGCCCTTGCTTCGGATGACAGTCCTCGGAATCCTGTGTTGTCGCAGAATGCGGCAAGATCTGCCGCCGCAGCCTCCGCCCCGGATCCAAGCTGTTCTTGCTGAAGAATGAAAACGTTCTCCGCCCCGAAGAGCTGCTGATAGTAACCCATCAGGCGGTCGTATTCGTAATGTAAGGGCGAAAACCGATTGTAACCTACATCGCCAGGCTCGGTAAAAAACTGCCTGGGTGTCATCGTTCCGCTGCGCAAAAGATACTGCATGTAGACAGACGGCAGAATTTTCATCTGCGCCCTGATCGATGCCAGTATCTGCGCATCAGGCGCGATGAGCTTCAGCCGCCGTGCAAAATCATCGCTTTCGCGACCGCCCCGGAACGGCAGACCCGTCAGGATTTCCGATGATATGACCGGAACTTCATCCGGTTTCAGGTCGGACATGCGCGCCCTGATCAGGGCCTGCGCCTGCGCCGGATCGAAAACCAGGCCATGCGGTGCAGTGATCAGATCGTGCACTTCCCGATGACTGAGAAGCTGGCGATAACCGTGTTGCGGATGAAACAGCCGGGTCTGCATCCATGTGGTTGCAGTCTTGTGATATCCAATGTGGATCAGCAGACGCGAAGCTGCTTTCAATTGATGCCCCTTGGGACAGTGTTACAATATCTTCCGTCGTACAATACTGCTCAGCTCACGCATCGTGAACAGCGCAGACAGGCCCAGCGCCACAATAATTATTTGTGATGCATGAAAGTTATCAATAAAGGACAGCGACGGCGGCACAAGAAAATTGTCGACCATGGCTGTTATGAAAGTGGAAAAACTCAGTATGCTGGGAAGAACAATTCCACGCAGCGGCACTTTTACACGCTTGTTCACAAGGTACAGGGCAACGGCGAAGCCGATCGTTTCGGCAATGATCGCTGTCCAGATCAGATGAATCATGTTCCCGCTGGTTGACGCGATCCACCATGCGAAGGGCAGTGCGAAAACGCGAAAGCTGTTGGCGATAAGCGAGTTTCCTGTTCGGGCGCGCGCCAGGGCGACCGTCGCACTTCCCACCTTGCACACGCGTATCGCCTGAACGACGCCAAGCGGGATCATTATGAAAATCAGCGGTTCATACCTTTGACCAAGCAAGAGATGGATCAAGGGGCCGCCCAGCAGGCATATTCCAAGGATCAGCAGCACACCGATGGCCAGACCGGCCTCGATCGTGGCGTTGCTCAGCCGGTTGAACCGGGCTTGTTCGTCCTGCGCCTTCGAAAGCATCGGCAGGAAGAATGACTGAACACTTCCCGCCAGGACCAGCGTGGGCGTCAAGGTAAGTGTGAAACCCATGGCAAAGATGGCCAGCGCCACCATGCCAAGTTCCCTGCCGACGATCACCTTCTCGCCGTTGAAAATCGCAAACAGCAGCAAAGCATTGATCAGAAGCGGCCATCCGAATTTTACGCTTCGCGAAATCAGGTCCCTGTCCAGTGACATGCGATAGGGCCGCTCGGCCACCAGATGAGAGACGATCAGCCCCATCACGCCCTGCAGCACCATGGAATAGAGCATCACGCGGTAGTCACCCAGCCACCAAGCCAGCGGCCAGACCATCAGCACGGAAACCAGTGCGGGGATCACCGTGAACAACGTCGATGGCAGGAATTTCATCCGACGCTTCACCCTGTGCATGTCGAAATGCACAAAACCGTAAAGCGCGGGCAGAACCGCGACCACCTGATACGCCCACGCAACCTGCGGAACGCCCATGAAATTGGCCAGTGGATAGGCAAGGGCAAACAGCAAAAGCCCGGACAGACAGCCCCGCAGTGCATTGAAACCCTGCAATCCTGCCTGAAGTCTGGGGTTATCGCCGTCCTTGTCCTGAACGATCAGCTGGTGCAGACCGAATTGCGACATCACTTCAACGATCGCCATTGCCATCGCGAACGTAGAGGCAATCCCGTAGTCCTCGACGCTGACCAAAGCGGCAACCGCGAGGTTGCGCACCAGCAGCAAAGCCGATCCGAACGCATTTCCGGAGACGAGGAGGACGACTTTCCTGAACATTTAGATGCTTGATGCGCCTGAATTATCTCCCCGAAAATCGGGTATGCCTCCGACAGCTATGATGCAAGTGAGAAAAGCCCGCGTACGGTCCCCCCGTGGCACAATCGGCAAGATGGCGCTTTACTGTAGAGAGAAACGGGACAATGCGTTTCACGTTTTGGCAGAAAACCGGCTGAACGCCAATGGCTACTGACTGCAGCCCGCGCTGCCCGTGGCCCGGGCGAGGTAGTTGGTCAGGATCCCTGTCATCAGTTTCGTCGAGGCTGCTGCCGTCGGGTGCAGGCCATCAGGTATTTCGGCAGCAGAGACCGCCGCGGCATTCCAGCGGGCCGCAAAGTCAATCAGGCCGGTGTGATGCCCTGCCGCAATATCCCTGTAGGACTGATAATAGTCCGCCAACCGGGGCCTGCGCGCCTGATTTATCAGGCCCCGAACCGGATTCATGGTCATAAGCACGATTCGCGCTTCGGGAATATCCGTATGCAGCGCCGAAAGAACGCGCGTCGTCAGTTCGCGGGTTTGCGCAAGGCCGACACCGTCATATAGATCGGCATCGTTGATCGCGAATTCCATCAGCACGATATCAGGGCGCATCGCGGCGAGGGTTTCGATCTGCGTCAGCGCCCAGCGCGAATTGGCCCCCGGCTGCGACAGGCGACGCAGGTCAATCGTCGGATGGGAACATCCTGACAAATTTTCCGAAAGGGCATCTACCCAGCCGGGTCTGTTGGTCAGGCTTGTGCCAAACGCGACGACCGTCACGCGATCCCGACCGACAACCTGCGCCACGTCCCTGTCCTGCGGTGCGTCCGGGACAACGCTGCGAGGCACCAGCAGCCAGACGAGGGTTCCGACAGCAATTGCACTCGCAAGCCCGACCAGGCGCAAGGCTCTGTACTTCAACTGCCCTGTCGTCATGGCGCGACTGGTCTCTCCTTGGACATGGCGCAAGAATGCCGCCCACGACCGAAAGGAACAAGCATCTTCAATCTTGGACGCCAACGGCCCAACGCACGGCATGTTAACAGCGCGTCAACGCGGCCATGGAACGGTGTGGCCAGTTCATGATGTGGGCTTTGCCGTCAGTCAAACCGTCGCGGTGATGGCCATTGTCACGCAAGGCGCTCAACACGACCGAAAGTCACCCGGCATACAATTGCAGAGGATACCGAATTGGACAGCTACAGCGATCACGCCACCACCCTTGTCGCACCTGCCCGCAATGCGGCGGCCGTCGTGCCTAGCGATACCATTGACCTGCCCCAGGTCACACGTGGTCTTTTCATTGGTCAGGCGGGCGATGTCGCAGTTGTCATGGCCGATGGTGCAACGGTGAGCTTCCCCAACGTGCAGGCGGGCAGCCTGTTGCCCTTGCGTGTTGCCCGTGTACGCAGCAGCGGCACGACCGCCACGGGTCTTGTCGCTGTCTGGTGACAACCCTGCGATCAGATGGCCCGCGGTGAAACCTGCGGGCCAGACCTTTGGGCTTGATCCGGTTCAGTCGCTGTAGCCGTATTCGTAGCCGTAATTGTTGTCGTTATAACGGCACTTGTTCAGCACAACGCCCAGGACGTTGGTCAGCTCGCTCAATTCCCGCTCGCACATGTCGACCTGTTCGACGGTGGTGCTTTCGGCGGCAGCGACCAGCAGCGCGCAATCGACGTTTTTCAGGAAGGCGACGTTGTCATCGCTGGCCAACATCGGCGGCATGTCGAAGATCACGACATCCGGCTGATAGACGGATTCGATGCGGTTGATTTCCTCGATCGTATGCGGGTTTTGCAGCAGCTCCGCTGGGTTCTGGGCCGGCGTGAAATTCGCGGCAAAGCACACGTTGTCGCCAAAGCGGACGGCCTGCCGGGAAAAATCGACCTTGCCCGCCAGAACATCGGAAAAGCTTTCGTGCCCGGTCAGCGACAGCACCTTGCCCATCGAAGGCCGCCGCATGTCAAGGTCCATCACCATGGTGCGGATATCGGCCTGACGACCCAGGCTGATGCCAAGGTTGACACTGGTTGTCGTCTTGCCGCAGCCGGAATTGGGTGAGGTCAGCGCAAGCCGCTTCCACCCATTCGCCCGCATCAGATGCAGAACCTTGGTGCGCAGCATGTCATAAGGTCCGGCATCGCGGCCGCCGAAAAAGGAAACCAGTCGCCGTTTCTGCGCCTTGGGCTGGTCCAGCACGATCGGACGCAGGGTTGACCAGGCTTCCGAAATCGCCGGCGCAACGGCACGTGGCTCGCGCAGACCAGCGACAACACCGGGGGCGCGCGTCCGGCGCTTGATGCGCGCCTTGTCGATTGCTGCCTGTAGTCGTTCCATCGGTCTATCCTAGCACAAAATGGGTCTATCGTCACGAATGTCGGCTTGGATCACAGCTTGATCCCGACCTTGCCCATCACCTGTTCAAGGATCAGGTCAAGGGGAAGATAATAGGTGTGCAGTGCGAAAAGCGCGGCAGGAACACCCAGCACCACGCCCAGCGTCGCGGCCAGTGCGGTAACGCGACGGCGGAACGTTTCGCCCTTGGTCCGCACATAGGGAAGTGTTGCAATGGGCGTGATCCCCAGCTTTTTCACAAGGTCAACCGGACGGCGGACCGAGGTGTTGAGCAGGTCAAGCAGCAGTACAAGCCCGAGGCCAGCCAAAATTCCGCCCAGAATACCCGCCAGCGCGACCATCATGCGGTTCGGGCTCATCGGCAGTTCGGGAACGGTCGCGTTTTCGATCACGTTGATCTTTTCGCCCATCCGGCCAACTTCGATGGTTACGTTCGCCTGCGCATTCGCCAGCTTTGCCTGCGCATCGTTGTACTGGATCGACAGGTTTTCGGCGTCGCGTTCCAGCGCGCTCAGCGCGATGGAATTCGCCGGTGTTCTGGAAATCGTATCCTTGACCAGGTCCAGTTCGGCAAGCAACTGCTTCTTCTGGGTGCTCAGGCCTTTGACCCGTCCGTCGAGTTCCGCAATCTGAAGATCCAGCGGCGAAACTTCCGGGCTGGGCGCGACCTCAATCGGGGCCTGCGATTTGACGATCTCTTCAAGCTGCGCGATCCGTGCTTGCAGCTTCTTCACAGTTGGATGGCTTGTCGAAAAGGTCACAAGCGTCTCAGCAAGCTCACGGCGTGCTTCGTCCAGTTGAACAGCCTCTGGCGAGCGCATGTCACCTTCGATACCCGTCACCGTACCGGTTGTGTTGTACACATCGATGATGCGGCGCTTCTGGTCTGCGAGGCTTGCAATGTCGCGGTCAATCACGATCAGACGCTCCTGAAGCGATTGCTGCTGCGACAGCCGGAAATCGAGCGTATCAGGCAACGCATCGGCATTCTCGCGCTTGAACGCCAGAATCTTTTCTTCCTGCCGGTCAAGCTTGCCGCCCAATGTCTCGACCTGCCGTTCGAAAAACTGCAAACGGTTTTCGGCCAATTTTTCCCGCATCCGGGCGTTTTCGTCCAGGATCAGGGTCAGGTATTCATTGACCACCTTGGCCGTGATCGGCGCGCGGTCGGCGGTAAAGCTGATGCGCATGATCGTCGCTGCATCCTTGCCCGATGCCTTTTCGATGGTGGTCATGCCGCGCATGGCTTCAACTATGGCGTCGGGATTCGCGTCGGCGGTGCTGGCACCGAAAACCTTCAGCCTGTTGGCCACATCCAGCAGATTGGCGCGGGTCATCAGGCGCTCTTCAATGACCTGAAGCTGCTCCAGCGCACCGGCGGCATTGTTCCGGTTAGATTCGGTCAGCACGATATCGGGCGCATCGACCAGGATCGTCGCAGAGGACTGGTATTTTGGCGACATCAGCAGCGCGGCTGTCACGGCGATGGCCGATACCAGTGCTGATACCAGCGCGAACCAGTGAAAGCGCCGCAGGAACACGGCGAAATAATATCTCAGTTCCAGATTCATGCGCGCATCTCCTCTTTCGGGATACCGGCCCCGAAGAACACACCGTCATCAAGCACGTGCTGCACCGTTTCTGCCGTGATCTGGCGCTGCTCGCCGCTCCACGCATAAAGCATGGACAGGTCGCAAAGCTGGTTCACAAGTCTGGGAACGCCGCCTGTCACATCATGTATCCGTTCGCAGGCATCCGCCGTGAATTCGTCACCCGTGCCGCCCGCCACCCGCAGGCGATGCACAATATAATCCTCGACCGTGGTCCGGTCCATCGCGGGCAGGTGAAAACTGGCGGCCACACGCTGCGCGAACTGCCGCATGCGGGGTTGCAGCACCATGTCGCGCAGTTCCGGCTGACCAACCAGCACCAGCTGGATCAGTTCATCCTTATTGGCGTTGATATTGGTCAGCATCCGCAGTTCTTCCAGACCTTCCAGCGAAAGATTCTGCGCTTCGTCGAAAATCAGGATGACACGGCGACCTTCGGCATACTCGCTGACCAGAAATTCCTGAAGCCTCTGAAACATCGACACATAGGAAAGGTTCTGGTCAAACGGCACACCAAGCGCGTTCAGCACCCATTGCAGCATTTCACCCCGGCCACCCTGCGCGTTCGACACAAGGCCAACGGTGGTGTCGGGTTCGATCCTTGCCAGAAGTTCCTGCAAAAGCGTGGTCTTGCCGGAACCGATCTCTCCGGTGATCAGGGTGATCGGTGCGCGCGACAGGATGCCAAATTCCAGTACGGAAAATGCGCGGCGATGCTGCACCGACCAGAACAGAAATCCGGGATCGGGCACCAGGGTAAAGGGGCGCTCGGTCAGGCCGAAGAATTCGGTGTAGAGTTCGTTCGGCGCCATCGTGCTGTAACCGGTATTTCGTACGTTGTTCACTACCTGACCTTTAGGCCGTCACTCGTAATCACAAAAGGCCGCACACCGGCCCGCCCCCCCCTTACAGAGTTTCTTGGCTGGCTTCACGCTGTATTTCGGTACAACCGCCTCCGGGCGGGCAAACCACGCGAAAATGCAACGGTTGCCGCGTTTGTGTTGATCAGCCGAGAACAATCCTGAGCAAAAATGCGCCGTGGCGCCCAAGTCGGCTGCTGCGGTGCGGCATCCGCGCAGGCCGTCGCGATTCGAGGTGCAAAGTTTTGACAGCAGTTTTGACGATTTACGTTCACGAAAACTTGTTTCCCGCGGCTGCACAGTGCCCACCGGAGTCGGGAAATGGTTGTAATGCCGAGACAATAGCCGCCGGACAGCGGCCCACTTCCTTCCCTTTGCGGTTGCAGCAATTGTGTCAAATCAACACTTTAAGCCGAAAATTTGGCATGGTTTACAAATTGTATGTTTGCGGGACAACGTGTTTGCTGCTAGGTAAATCCGGAATGGGACCGAAGCAGGGCTGTGGGTGTTGGTTTGTGTGCGGTTGAACCGACCTTTGTGGCTGTGTGCTAGTAGCAGTAGGAGCGTTCCCTTTAAGGTGGAACGGTAGAGTATGACGATACATTTCAATGACCTGGTTGAAAATCTAACGGATGTCGGCGTCCCTTACGGGCGCGTCGAACTTCCTGCGCGAGCGGGTGCGTATCGCAACTTCGGCAAGCGCCTGCTCGACACGACCATCGTGCTCTTCAGCGCTATCGTCACGCTTCCTGTCGTACTGATCTTGGCCGCACTCGTGGCACTTGATGGAAGTTCGCCGTTTTACTGGCAGGAACGCGTCGGACGCCGCGGCGCAACGTTCCGCATGATGAAGCTTCGCAGCATGGTCCCCAACGCGGACCGGCTGCTTGAGGCATATCTGGCATCGAACCCGGAAGCGAAAGCCGAATGGGAAAGCACCCAGAAACTGAAGCGCGACCCGCGCATTACCCGTGTCGGTCGCCTGATCCGCAAAACCTCTCTTGATGAGCTGCCGCAGCTTTGGAACGTGCTGAAGGGCGACATGTCCATCGTTGGCCCCCGTCCCATGATGACCTCGCAGCGCAGTCTCTATCCAGGCGTCGCCTACTATGCGCTGCGTCCTGGAATTACAGGCCCGTGGCAGGTGTCCGAACGCAACGAAAGCGAGTTCAGCAAGCGGGCCATATTCGACGCGAACTACGAACGCGACCTGTCATTCCGGGTCGATGCCTCGATCATCTTCCGCACGTTTGCGGTGGTTTTCCGCGGCACCGGATATTGACAGGCTGGAAATTCTTTAAACCGGGCCATAATTATGGCCCGGTTTTGCATTTTCAGTCATACCGCGAAGAATCGGACAATCCGACGGATCGCAAGCTTCGAAAGGTGTTGAGATGAGCATCAGGCGTTCCGTAGTGTTTGCGGCCCTTGTGGCATCCGTTGCGCTTCTGTCGGCCTGCGACTCGGCAGAGGAGCGTGCAGAGAAGCACTATCAATCCGGTCTCAAGCTGATCGAAGCGGGCGACGTTGATCGTGCCCTGGTCGAGTTCCGGAATGTCTTCAAGCTGAACAACACCCACCGGGACGCCCGCATGGCCTATGCTAGGGCCGAGGAATCCCGCGGAAAGCTGCGCGAGGCATATGGCCAATATCTGCGCGTCGTCGAGCAGAGGCCCGATGATATCGAGGCGCTGAAGGAGTTGGGCGAACTGGCGCTGGACAGCTATAACTGGGAGCAGGCAAAGCGCCACATCACCGCTGCTGCTGCCATTGCACCCGCGGATCCACTTGTGCGCGCCATGAAGGCCACGCTGGATTATCGCACCGCGGTCGAGGTCGAGGACGCCGCGGCAGAGGCCGCTGCCGTCGCCATTGCCACAGAAACCCGCGACACCCTTCCCGAGAGCCTGGTGCCCCGTCGCCTGCTGATCGACAGCCTGCTGCGCAAGAAAGACAGTGTCGCAGCCCTGGACGAAATCAACGCTGCGCTTGCGATCAAATCCAGCGATCGCGACCTTCATCGCCTGAAGATCGCCCTTTTGGATGAAACGGGCGATGTCGAGGGCGTCGAAGCGCATCTGAAAGAGATGATCGCGCTTTTCCCTGACGATCCAAGCATCGAGCAGACGCTGGTCCGCTGGTATCTCGCCCGCAAGAACCCTGAAGCCGCCGAAAAATACCTGCGCGAGCACGCCCAGACCGCCGGCACAACGGACAAGACCGGACGTCTGACACTTGTTCGCTTTCTGGCCGAAGTGCGCGGCCCCCAAACCGCCATCAAGGAACTGGATGCAATGATCGCCGCTGGCGGCGATGTGGCGCTGTTCAAGTCGCTGCGCGCCGGGCTGAGCTTTGATCTCGGCCAACATGACGAAGCCATCGTCGCGATGCAGGAAATCGTCGCTGGCGCGGAACCTTCGCCGGAATCCCGTCAGATCAAGCTGGCGCTGGCCCGCATGTATGTCGCGACCGGCGATCAGGTCAGTGCCCGCAAGCTGGTCGAGGAAGTCTTGGCCGAGAACGGCACCGAGGTCGAAGCTCTCAAACTCAAGGCAGGTTGGCAGATCGACGCGGATCAGACCGGCGATGCCATTGTGACACTGCGCGCGGCGCTGGATCAGGCCCCGCGCGACCCGCAGATCATGACATTGATGGCCCGCGCCCATGATCGCGAAGGCGATCGCGCGCTGACCGCCGACATGCTTGCCCTCGCGACAGAGTCGTCAAACCGCGCCCCGGATGAAACCCAGCGGTATGCCCGTTTCCTGATCGCCGAAAAGAAATTCCTGCCTGCGGAGGCCGTGCTTGTCGATGCCTTGCGCATCGTTCCGGAAAATGTCGACCTGCTTGGCCTTTTGGGCGGCGTCTATGTCGAACTGAAGGATTGGGAACGCGCCGATCACGTTATTGGTCTGTTGCGGCAACTGCCCTCGCGGGAGGCGTCGTCGCTTGCGAACGGGTTGCAGGCCGCCGTGCTGACCGGGCAAAGCAAATCCGACGAAGCGATGAGCTTTCTGGAAGGGCTGCTTGAAAACGACAAGGGCAACATCGGCGTGCAGGCCGCGATCATCCGTGCGCGCCTGAACAACGGTGAAATCGCGGCGGCCCGTACCTATGCCGCCGAAGTGCTGGCCAAGAACCCGAACGACCCTTCGCTGCGGTTCATCCACGCATCGGTTCTGGAAATTGCGGGCGAAACCCCCAAAGCGCGGGAGGAATTCACAAAGCTGGTCACCGAGGATCCGTCACTGGAACCCGTATGGATGGCACTTTACCAGCTTGAGACCAACGCTGGGGATGAAGCGTCTGCTGAAAAGGTGCTGAACAGCGCGCTTGCCGCACTGCCTGAAAGCGCCAACCTGAAATGGGCTCAGGCCAGCCTCTTCGACAAGCGCGGCCAGGTAGACGAAGCCATCGCGATCTATGATGCGCTTTACACCGCGAACAGCAGCTCGCTTCTGGTTGCCAACAACCTTGCCAGCCTTTTGTCCAATTTCCGCACCGACGAGGAAAGCCTGCAACGGGCCTATACCGTCGCGCGGCGGCTGCGCGGATCGGACTTTCCGCCCTTCCAGGACACTTATGGCTGGATTGCCTATCAGCGTGGTGACACTGACGAGGCGATAACCCATCTGGAACCGGCGGCCGCAGGCCTGCCCGACGATGCCATGGCGCAATATCACCTTGCGATGGCCCTGCTGAAAGCCGGGCGTCGCGACGAAGCGCGCAGTCAGTTCGAAAAGACGCTCGCTCTTTTACCGGAAGATGACACGCGGGCCTTTGTCGAATCGGCACGTTCCGAACTGGCAAAGCTTCCCGCAGAATAAAAATCGGCATAAGAACGTCCGAAGGTGGGGAAATCGTGCCGGTGTTGCCGACACGTTACGAATACGCCGCAAAGTTGGGTGGGGCAGCGGAAAAGCGCTGAAAGCGTTTGTTCTTTTCCACCGGTCGGGCATAGTTTTCCACAAACCGCAGGTTAGCATAAGGTTCAACCATGTTCAGGAAATTCATCGGTGTGGTGTTCGGATTGGTGGCGCTTTCCGTCGCTACCGTCGCATCGGCGCAAAGTTCATACCGGCTGCGACCCGGCGACACCCTTCAGATCGAAGTGCTGGAAGACAGCTCTCTCAATCGTTCCACGCTGGTTCTGCCCGACGGCAGCATCAGCTTTCCGCATGTCGGCACCATTTCGGCCGCTGGCCTTTCCGTTTCCGACGTGAAGGCGGCGCTGACCTCTGGCCTGCGTCCGATCTTCACCAACGAACCGAACGTTTTCGTTTCGGTCGGCACCCTTGCCGAAGTCGCAGCACCGGTGGCAGCGGCCGCCGCCGAAGATCCGGTCATCGCGATCTATGCGCTGGGCGAAGTAACCGCACCCGGCAAGAAAGAAGTCGCACCCGGAACCACCCTTCTGCAGTTTCTTGCGGAATCGGGTGGTCTGACCCGCTTTGCCGCCACCAAGCGCATCCAGTTGCGCCGCGTTGACGCGGCCGGGCAAGAGCAGGTCTATAGCTTCAACTATAACGCCGTTCAGGCAGGCGCACGGTCCGGTGGCAACACCGTTCTGCAAGCGGGCGATGTCGTGCTCGTCCCGGAAAGGAAGCTGTTCGAGTAAGCATGTTGGGCGGGGGCAAAAAGAAACTCGCGGTGGCAACAGCCGCCGCGCTGGCAGTGGCAGCACCCTTGGCATTTGCTCAGGAAGCTGCGGAAACGATCGGCGGCGAAACCGCAGGCGGCAGGGAACTTGTCCTGACTTTCGGGACAACGGCATCGATCAACGACAACATCGGCCTTGGTGCGGTTTCGGCCGGAAACACCTTTCTGGTCGAGAATGATGTGAACCTGCGTTATTCCAGCACGACGTCAAACCAGACGTTCTTTGTCGAGGCCGACGCGGCCTTGCGGCTGATCGATCGTCCGTCGGGCGGGATGACTGCGGATTTCACTGATCCGGCCTATCGCATCGGCTATGCGCGTGAAGGCGCGCGCAGCCGTCTGTCCTTCGATGCGCGGTATTCCAAGCGTGACCTGACCTTCACCAGCCCGTTCGATGACCCGCTGGATGACGATCTGGATCTGGAAGCCGTTGATGGCACCCGCGAAAGCCGCGACATCGGGGTGACGTTGGAAACCGGTATCGACACGCCGCTGGGCCTGACTCTGGAAGCGCGGTCATCGCGCCGCGACTATTCGGAAACCATCGATCCCGATCTTTTCGATGTCGATCGCGACAGCCTGTCCGCCACCGCGCGGCTGAAACTGTCACCGGTGACAACGGGTACGCTGACCGCCAGCTATGAGGACTATGCCGCGGATGATCTGGAACAGATCGAACGGCAGACCCGCGAGTTGAGCTTTGGTGTCGAGCAGGAGGTTTCGGCTTCCACACTGCTGACCGCCAGCATCGACTGGACGGCAATCGATACCCAGGGCAGCGAATTGGGTGTGCCTTTCGACAGGTCCACCGCCGGGATCGGCGGTTCGCTCGGCATAAGCCGCGAATTGCGCAATGGTCGGGCGTCGGCCCGTCTGGCGAACGAGCGTGAATCTTCCGGTTCCCGCACAACACTGACCTTCAGTCGCGATCTTGAAATGCCGGGGGCGGTGATTTCCGCAACCGCAGGCGTCACCCGCAGCCCGCGCGGTGATGTCGATGGCATTGCTGCGCTGGCCTATACCCGCGAGATGAAGCGGGGCGTGATCGAGGCATCGTTCAACCGCGGTGTTTCCGTGGACGAAGATGACATCGACACCGATCTTCGCCGTACGCGCTTCAGCCTTGGCTACACGACCGAGGTGAATTCCCTGTCGAGCCTGGAATTCACGTTTGACTATGCCCGCGAGGAAGCCACAACCGACACTGCGGATGTCACGCGCGCGAATCTGCGTGCGGCCTATAACCGCGAACTGACCCGCGACTGGGATATGTCGGTCGGCTATCTGTGGGAAAAACGGGATGAGGTCGGCGCGGGCAGCGGCACCGCAAATTCGGTGTTCCTGTCGCTTGACCGCAGTTTCAATTTCCGGCCCTGAACCGGTAACGAAATCAGGGCGTACCATGCGATGCGCCCTGAAAACGCCATCAATCACGGTTTAGTTTCGTGCGAATCTGCCATGCGGGCACTATCTGGTGCGCAGGGTGGAAAGGGCGCACAATTCAAGTCTGCGGCAATCGCCACGCGTAACAATGACCGGACCGATGAACACTCCTGACACGACCATGAATCCTGCGGTCACGGCGCAGCAGCGCAGCGGTCTGTCCATTGGTTTTCTGCTGTTTGTGGCGCTTCTTGCGGTCTCTTTGCCGCTGTTCTGGTCGGGTTTCGTTTCCCTGGCCAAGGCATGGGCCACCCCCGAGTATTCGCACGGGCCGTTGATCCCGTTGATTTCGCTGTATCTGTTCCTTCGGGAATTGCGGCGAACCCCGCTTCCAGTGGCCAACCCGCCTGATCGTTGGCCGGGGGTTCTGGTCGTGGCGCTGGCGCTGATCCTGGCTTTCCTGGGTAATCTGGCCCGCATCGACGACATCGTCACCTATGCCTTCATCATCTGGGTGGGCGGTGTGGTGCTGACGGTTTTCGGCTGGGCGCGTGGCAGACAGCATCAGTTGCCCGTCCTGCATCTGGTGTTCATGTTGCCGCTGCCGCAGCTTTTGTACTGGAAGCTGACGATCACCCTGCAATGGATATCCTCTGCACTGGGCGTGTGGTTCGTGGGGCTGGCCGGAATCCCCGTCTATCTCGAAGGCAATGTGATTGATCTGGGTGTCTACAAGCTTCAGGTGGCGGAAGCCTGTTCCGGCCTGCGCTATCTGTTCCCGATCCTTAGCTTTTCCTACCTGTTTTCGATCCTTTATCGGGGTCCGATCTGGCACAAGGCGCTGCTGCTTCTGGCGGCTGCCCCGATTACCGTGCTGATGAATTCGGTCCGCATTGGCGTTATCGGTATTCTGGTGAACAGCTATGGTATCGAACAGGCCGAAGGATTCCTGCATTTCTTCGAAGGCTGGGTGATCTTCCTGATCTGCGTCGGCATCCTGTTCCTGATGGCCATGGGGCTTCAGCGGCTGACAACCGAACCCAAAAGCCTGTCCGAAACGATCGATCTTGATTTCGACGGGCTTGGCGGCATCTTCGGCCGCGTTTTTGGCATCGCTGTTTCTGCCGCGCTGGTTCTGGCCGTTGGGCTGACCCTTGCTGCATCCGCTTTCTGGATGGTTGCGCAAAAGGGAAGCAACGTTGAAATCAGCCGTGATCCCTTTGGTCTGTTCCCGCGCCGGATTGACGACTGGTCAGGCTATTCCACACCGCTTGACCCGGATGTCGAAACTACGCTGGCTGCGGATGACTACCTGAACAGCAGCTTTTCCGATCCAGCGGAAACGGCGGCCGTCAACATATTCGTCGCCTTTTATGCGAACCAGACCGAGGGCTCCGGCATCCATTCGCCCGAAGTCTGCCTGCCCGTCGGCGGGTGGGAGATTTTCAGCCTGGAACCGCATCAGGTTGCGATGCCAGGCACACCCTACGGCAGCTTCACCGTCAACCGCGCCGTCATTCAGAAAGGGCTTTCAAAGCAGCTTGTCTATTACTGGTTCGAACAGCGCGGCAAGCGGATGACCAACGACTTCCGTGCCAAGGTCAGCGTTGTATACGACAGCCTGACGACGGGCCGGACAGACGGCGCTATGGTGCGCTTCATCACCCCGATCAACCCCGGCGAAACGGAGGCCGATGCAGAATCACGGCTGCTTCGCTTCATGGAGAAGGGGCTGCAACCGCTGCCCCGCTTTGTGCCGATATCCGTCATCGGCAGTGAAAACGCAGGCTAGTTCGCCAAAACCGGCCTTGCGGATGGTCGCGGCGCGGGCGATGCCTTGACCATGACGAACCCAACCGATCAACCAGACAGGTCTGGCCCGGACAGCACGACACTGGTTCTGGTGGCGATCTGCATGGCGTGTGCCCTGCCAGAGCTGTTGCTGACCGGAGCCGATCTTGGGCTTTGGGGGGCGGCGTGGTGGCGACGCTTTGCCTATGCCAACGGCGGATTCTGGGCCGGTCTTTTGCACGACTGGCAGCCGAACTATCCTCTGCAACCGCTGACCATGTTCTTCAGCTATGGCTTCCTGCATGGCGGAATGATGCATCTGGTGTTGAACATGCTGACCCTGTTCGGTCTGGGTCGTGTCGTGGCTGATCGCCGCGGCGCGGGCGCAATGGTGATTATCTTTGCGGCTGCGCTTTTTGGCGGCGCCGTAGGTTTTGCCATGCTCTCGCGTGTGCCGCTGCCAATGGTCGGCGCATCCGGCGCACTTTTCGGACTTGCAGGCGCGATCACCTGGCAGGATTTCCGTGAAAGACGGCCTGGATTTCGCGGGCTTCGGCCGGTGATGCAATCCGTGCTGTGGCTGATCCTGCTTAATATAGCCATGTGGTGGGCTATGGATGGTCTTTTGGCCTGGCAGACGCATCTGGGTGGGTTTCTTGCCGGCGCGCTGGTTGCTGCGGTTCAGGATCGTCGCAGGGCAAGTTAGCGCACGCGGATCGTATCCCCGCGTTGCAGCGATGGTTTCAGAACCTCTCGCACACCGCCGACAACACCATCGCCGCCCTTGCCTGCGATGATCCGTGCGGCCCGAATTCCGACTTCGCGGCGGCAGGCATCCATGGTGGCCAACCTGCGCGGCAAGCCATCCAGCAACTCCACACCGTTGAACCCGGCAAGTCCCAGCTTGCCCGGAACATCAATGCCCTTGTCCAGGCAGTACAGCAATCCGCCCGCCCCGATCATGTCATTGGAATAATACAGAAAATCCAGATCGGGTGTCCGCTTCAGGATTGCTTCCGTCATCTCGCGCCCCTTCAGCAGCGCCGAGCCGCCGGAGTAGAATTCTCGATCTACAAGGGCAACGCCAGCCTCGGCCAGGCCTTGCTCGAACCCCTCCATCCGCTTGCGGGCACGATGGTCCAGCGGCATCTTGGTGCCCAGAAAACCGATCCGCCGATAGCCCGCCCGCAGGATTTCGCGGGCCATTTCGATCCCGGCGCGATGATGGGAAATGCCCACCACGGAATCCACGGCATCGCCGTCGACATCCATGATCTCGACAATCGGGATACCGGCGTTTTCCAGCATTGCCCGTGCCGCCGGGGTATGTTCAAGCCCGGCGATGATAACACCCGACGGGCGCCAGGACAGCATTTCGTAAAGTACCGCCTCTTCCCGGTCAGGCTGGTAATTCGTTATTCCGACGACCGCCTGAAGACCGGTATCCTCCAGCTCTTCGGTGATACCCATCATGACTTCGGGAAACACCATGTTCGACATCGACGGGATAATGACTGCGACAAGGTTCACCCTTTGGCTCGCAAGTGCTCCCGCGATCTTGTTGGGCACATAGCCCAGGCTTCTTGCGGCGGTCAGAACACGTTCCCGCGTCGCCTCTGACACGTCTCCCCTGCTTCGCAACACCCGGCTGACCGTCATCTCGCTTACGCCGGAAGCTTCAGAAACATCACGAAGCGTCAATGTGCGGCGGGGCTGAGACCGTGTGTCGTTGCTCAAGGTGCGTCCTCTTGTTCGGGCTCTTTTCATGCCATTTGCGAATGGCGCGGGGATGTGCCCTACCATCCCGCATGGCATGTGCGAAACGTAATCGCAAACGTTTTGCTTGTCCAAGGCTCACCTTACCTGTATGTTATCGCTAACGGCTTCATATGGCCGACAGCATCCAGCCCGCCCTGCAAGCTCTCTTTCCAAAGGCGATCTGGATTTCGGGGGAGCGGTGGGCCAAAACGCTCCCCCATTCTTTTCAATTCGCCGGAACCTGACGATTGCACCCGGACGCCCGAGGGCAAGCGGGCGCGAAAAGGCCCGATTGACAGCGCCGCGCATATTTTGCAAAATTTTACGTGACGTGAAAAATAATTCACATAAAGCCCGACGGGGGATGTATGGCCCGTGCCACCGCAAAGCGTGATCAGGATGAAAGCCTTGCCGTCCGTGCGGCCTGGCTGCACTACGCTGCGGGCATGACCCAGGCAGAGGTCGCCAGCAGGCTTGGCGTCACCAATGTAAAGGCGCACAGGCTGATCATGCGTGCCAATCAGGATGGCATGGTCAAGGTACGGATTGACGGTGATATCGCCGAATGTGTGCAGATGGAGGCCACGCTGTCCGACCGGTTCGGTCTGAAATATTGTCAGGTCGTACCCGATCTGGAAGAGGGCGGGCTGCCCTTGCGGGCGCTTGGCATCGCAGGGGCCGATTTTCTTCAGCGGGAAATTGAAAGCGGCGGCGATCGTCTGGTGGGCATCGGCCATGGGCGAACGCTTTCGGCGGCGGTCGCCCAGTTGCCACGCCTTGCCGCAACAGGAACGCGGTTTGTGTCGCTTCTGGGTGGGCTGACACGCAATTTCGCCGCCAATCCGCATGACGTGATGCACCGGCTTGCGGAAAAGACCGGCGCGACAGCCTATGTTATGCCGGTGCCATTCTTCGCAAACACCATTGAGGATCGCGAGGTTCTGCTGGCCCAGCGCGGCGTGCGCGATGTGTTCGACCTGGCTTCGAAAGCCGACCTGATGTTCGTAGGCATCGGCACTGCCGAACCGGAGGCACAACTGGTTTCATCGCAGATGATCGAACCTGCCGAAATCACCGAAGTCCGCGCCCGGGGTGGCATGGGGGAAATGCTGGGCCACTTTTTCGATACCAAGGGCCATGCCGTCAAAACCGGCCTTGCGGCGCGAACGATGTCGCTGCCGCTGGCTGCGTTGCGCGGTCGGCGGATCGTGGCATTGGCAGGCGGGCGCAACAAGGCGCAGGCAATCATGGCGGTGCTGAACAGCGGCCTGCTTGGCGGGCTCATAACCGATGAGCGCACGGCAAGGGCCGTGATCGACAGCACCACGCCCTGATCGAAGTGTCGTATCCGGAGGGAAGCGAAGAATGACTTACATTCATCTGATGACTGGTCAGCGCTGAGATGGGCCGGGACATCCTGATCGGCATTGACGCAGGTACATCGGTCATCAAATCCGTCGCCTTTGATCTTTCCGGAAAGCAGCTTGCCGTCGCTGCGCGCCCGAACCGGTATACAACACGTCCGGATGGCGCTGCCGTGCAGGATATGGCGGAAACCTGGGGGCTTTGCGCGGCCACACTGCGTGAACTGGGTACCATGCTGCCCGATCTGGCCGCGCGCACTGCCGGCATTGCCGTGACGGCACAGGGGGATGGCACCTGGCTGGCCGATGCGCAGGGTGCGCCCTTGACCGAAGGCTGGATATGGCTGGATGCGCGATCTGCCGATATCGTTCGCGACTACCGTTCGCGTCCCGGCGATACGGGCCGGTTCCGCGCAACCGGCACGGGCCTGACGACCTGTCAGATGGGCATGCAGCTTCGCCATATGGACAAGCATCTGCCCGAGCTGCTGGATCGGGCGGCAACGGCCTTTCATCCCAAGGATTTCCTGTACTGGAACCTGACCGGGGTCCGCGCCACCGATCCGTCGGAAGCCTGCACGACATTTGGTGATTTCCGCCGCCGCGATTACGACGATACAGTGATCGACGCGCTTGATCTGCGTCACCGTCGCGCGCTGCTGCCGCCGGTGGTCGATGGAAGCCAGCAATCACATCCGCTGTCTGCAGATGCCGCTGCACAGACGGGGCTGCTGGCGGGCACGCCGGTTTCTCTGGGCTACATCGATATCGTCTGTACCGCGCTTGGGGCGGGCATTCATACCGGCACCATGGCCGCCTGCACCGTTCTGGGATCGACGGGCATCCATATGCGGGCGGAAAGCACCGACCAGATCGTTCCGAACGATCTGCGCACGGGCTATGTGTTGTTGCTGCCGATCCCCGGCATGGCGGCACAGATGCAATCGAACATGGCGGCGACATTGAACATCGACTGGCTGCTGGGGCTGGCGGAATCGCTGCTTGCCGATCTGGGCCAACCGGCCGATCGCACAGCCCTGATTTCCCGGATCGACGGCTGGCTTGCCACCACCCGGCCGGGTACGATGCTTTATCACCCCTATATCTCGGAAGCAGGGGAGCGTGGCCCCTTTGTCAACAGCACGGCCCGTGCGGGCTTTGTCGGGCTGAATGCCAGCCATCGCTTTCCCGATCTGGTGCGTGCCGTGATCGAGGGGCTGGCCATGGCAGCGCGCGATTGTTACGCCGCGATGGGCGGTGCACCGCCAGAGGTGCGTATCAGCGGCGGCGCGGCCCGTTCGACGTTGTTGCGCGGCATCCTTGCCTCGGCATTGGGGGTGCCCGTCCGCAGCTCGGCAAGGGGGGAAGCAGGGGCAGCAGGCGCCGCAATGATGGCCGCCGTGGCCATTGGCGCCTATCCTGACATGAACGCCTGCATCGCGGACTGGGTTACCCCGCAACTTGGCCCTGCGGAACACCCCGATCCGGCCCTGGTCAGTGTCTACGACAGGCTTTTCCCGGCATATCTTCAGGCCCGTCAGCTACTTCCGCCGGTGTGGGACCAGCTTGCGGCGCTGCAATCGGGGGAAAAATGACAGGGATCGCGATCATCGGCGATCATTTCATGCTGCCCGACATCTTTGCCGAAAAGCTGCGCCTGGTCTGCGGTGATGGACTTTCGATCCGTCAACATCTTGACGACTGGCCGGACATTCCGATGGAGCAGGGACATACCAAGCCGGGCACTGAGGGGCTGAAGGAATATTTCGGCACGCCGGATGGTGTCATCGGATTCGTCGCTGATGCTGAAATCCTTGTAACGCATCTTGCTCCGGTCTCGCGTCGGGTCCTTGATGCCTTGCCGTCCTTGCGCATGATTGCGGTTTCGCGGGGTGGGCCGGTCAATATCGACATGCAGGCGGCGCACGACCAAGGCGTGCTGGTCGTCAATACCCCGGGGCGCAATTCCAGCGCTGTGGCGGAATTCACCCTTGGCGCGATCCTTGCCGAAACGCGCAAAATCCGCGCCGGCCACGAAGCCCTGCGCATGGGGCATTGGCGCGGCGATCTGTATCGTGCCGATACGACGGGGCGAGAGCTTTCCGAAATGACGGTTGGCGTTGTGGGCTATGGCAATATCGGTTCCCGCGTGGTGCGGCTGCTGCGGGCCTTTGGCGCCAGGGTTCTGGTGCACGACCCCTATGTGCAGCTTCTGCCACAGGACGCTGCGGACGGTGTCACGCTGGTGCCGTTCGGAACGCTTCTTGCGCAATCGGATATCGTTACGCTGCATGCCCGTGTCACCGATGAAACCAGCGGCATGATGAATGCGGATACCTTTGCACAGATGAAACCGGGCGCATTGTTCGTGAATACTGCCCGCGGACCGCTTTGCGACTATGACGCGCTGTCCCGCATGCTGACCAACGGGCATCTGGGTGGTGCCGTTCTGGAAACCTTTGCGATCGAGCCCTGCCCGCCGGACTGGCCGTTGCTGTCGCTGCCGAATGTCACGCTGACGCCCCATATCGCTGGCGCATCGCTGCGTACGGTCATCCATGCCGCCGAACAAGCCGCAGAGGAGGTCAGGCGTTATCTGGCGGGAGAACCACCCCTTAACCCCTGCTGACAGCTATCTGTCTGCACGGCATGCAAGGGTTTTCTTGTAACCGGTGCCTTTCGCCGCTATCCCGTGGTCACGCCGGTGCGGCCCCGTAGCTCAGGGGATAGAGCGACCGCCTCCTAAGCGGTAGGTCGCAGGTTCAACTCCTGCCCGGGGCACCAGTTCAGCTCACTCGAAGACAGGCTTGGGCATCGGCGTGCCGCCGATGTAGCGGGCCAGCCAGCTCTGAACCTCGTAGTTCCA
>JBOFCO010000052.1:0-3899 GCA_051646105.1 Paracoccaceae bacterium | reverse complement strand
ACCGCCGCTGTTTGTCAACTGAACGCTCATGTCCGTCCTCCCCTCAATGGCATCGGCCCGCGCAGGGCCTCCACCGTTTCCCGCACCACCCGCTCATCACCCTGGTCGAGCGCTGCCTTCTCGGCAGCGTCGCGCAGCGTGCGTGCGGCAGAAATTCGTGTCAGAACCGGATGTTCGCTGACAATCCGGTCAAGCTCCGCCTGCGCATCCGCATCCCACGGGAAATCGCGGCGCAGCGTTGTCGGCGTGGCTGCGGCTGCATCCATGTCCGTGCCCAAGGGCAGAATGTGGAACAGCGCATCAAAGAGGCCATTGCACACTTCCTGCAGCAGATAGACCGCCCCCGCATAGCCCATGAACGGCGTGCCCGTGGCCCTGCGGATCGCCGCCCCCGGGAACGACGCCGGAATGAATGTGGGCTGCGGGCCAAAGCCACCTTTGGTTTCGGCCAGATACATCTTCTCGTTGATCGACCCCATCAGGATCAGCGGGCGGTCCTTGCGGATCATCGCGCGCACGGCCTCGTTGTTGGTTTTCTTGCCCGCCACCCGCGCCACCGCAAAGGCGCAGGGCAGGCCAAGGTCTTCTTCCAGAAACAGCCGGATGCCGCGCGCATAGGTTTCATTCGCCACGATGCCAAAGCTGGCCGTGGCAAAGAAATCCTGCGTAACGCTGCGCCACAGATCCCACAGCGGTTTCAGTGTGCTGTGCTTTTCTTTATCAATGAACGGCTCGGGGTCCAGCCCCAGAAGTTCACCCAGCTTGCGCAGGAACTGCGTCGTGCTGTCCATGCCAATCGGCGCTTGCAGGTAGGGCTTGCCCAGCACCTCGCACAGGCCCCGGCCAAATTCGCGGTACATGCAGATGTTCACATCCGCATTCACCAGATGGCGCATTTCCGCCAGATGCGCACCCAGCGGCATCACCATGTTCACATCCGCGCCGATCCCTTCCACGAGACGGCGGATTTCATGCAGGTCCGAGGGCATGTTGAACGTGCCATACATCGGCCCAAGAATATTCACGCGGGGCTTTTGGCCTGCGTCACGCTTCGCTTCGGGCGGCATCCGCCCCTTCGTCATGCCGAATTCCGTGAATATCCATGTCATTGCGCGATCCGCGCATTGCCATTGATCCTCATCAATCGTGCGCGGCAGGAAACGCTGGATGTTCGTGCCCGCAGGTGTCACTCCGCCGCCGATCATTTCGGCAATCGACCCCGTCACCACCACCGCCGGCAAGGCCGGATCAAGCGTTTTCCATGCCCGCGCCATCGATGCTTCGGTTCCCGAGCTCATCTCGTCTTCCGCAAGACCCGTCACCACGATGGGCAGTTCATGCGGCGGCAGCGCGTCGGTGTAATGCAGCACCGATGTGACCGGCAGGTTTTCGCAGCCCACCGGGCCGTCAATCACCACCTGCAGGCCCTTGACGGCGCAGAACGCATAGACCGCGCCCCAATAGCCACCTGCCCGATCATGATCCTGGATCAGCATCAGATGAACTCCTCGGCCTTGGCAGCTTTCGCGGCCTTGTCGAGTTTCTTCTGGTGCTGCGCCCGGAAATCCGGCCGCAGGTTCGGCGCGCCTTCCCAGATGCCCGCCGTATCGCCGGTGCCCACGCCTTCAAAGAACGCGCGCATCTTGGTCATGCGGCCCTGATTGCCGATGGCCGCATTGACCACTTGCTGCAAGGACCCAGCACCTGCTGGCCCCATCAGGGGCCGCGCTGAGATGAGGTTCGTGAAGTAAAGGCTTGGAATCCCCAGCTGTTTTGCCTTTTGCACCACAGGCGTTGTGCCCACGGCCAGATCCGGCTGGAACCCTTCCATCGCCGCGCAATCATCTTCGAGGCTGGCACGGAATTTCACCGCCACGCCCCGCGCGACCAACCATTCATAATCCGCCTGCGACCAAGCCGATTTTGCACAGGCCGTGCCCACATAAGGCACCTCTGCCCCGGATTCGATCAGCAGGCGGGCCACCAGCAATTCGCTGCCTTCATAGCCCGACAGGGTGATGCGGCCTTTGACGCGGCTGCCCTCCAGTGCGGCCTTGATCCCCGGAAGGAAGGCGTTTTGCGCGGCTGCAATCTTTTCCTCAGCAATGCCATAGGCTTGCCCAATGTTCTTCAACCATTCCGCCGTGCCATCAAGGCCTACTGGCCCGCCGCCCACAATCGTGCGGCCTGCCGCCTGAAACTCGCGGATAGCGGCGCTGTAGAACGGGTGGATCGCCGCCACGACACCGCAATCAAGGGCGGCATACAGCTCGCGCCATTCGCGGCAGGGCACAACCGGCCCGGCGGCAAGGCCCATGGGCGCAAGCATTGCGCCAATCATCATCGGGTCTGCCGGGAACATCTCGCCCAGCAGCGCCACGGTCGGGCGGTCAGACCGCCCGCGTTCGGGGGCCTGCACTGGCCCCGCTTCAATTTCGGTGCGCGCGTATTTCAGCATCGCACCTGCCAGCACGTCCTTCGCCTCGGCATGGGTTGGCACCCCGAACCCCGGCACATCAA
Source organism: Paracoccaceae bacterium (assembly GCA_051646105.1). Taxonomy (GTDB): domain Bacteria; phylum Pseudomonadota; class Alphaproteobacteria; order Rhodobacterales; family Rhodobacteraceae; genus JBOFCO01. Next base: position 1,379 of record JBOFCO010000052.1, on the reverse strand, counting down.
TGCCCACGATCCGCACACCGTTGATTTCGCTTGGCAAAAGCTTCAGTGGCACGCCAGACGCCGTTGGCACGCACAGGTTTGTCACCACCACTGCGTCATAGCGTTCAGGGTCGGCCAATTCGTGTACCGCATCACGGATGTCTTCGAACAGCTTGCCCGTCACCAGCGATTCCGAATTGAACGGCACATAGCCCACGCTGCGCCGCGCGCCGTAAAAGTGCGACACAAACGTCAGCCCGTACACGCAGCAGGCCGAACCCGACAGCACCGTTGCCACCCGCCGCATCCGCAAACCCACGCGCAAGGACCCAAAGGCCGGGCACATGCTTTGCGGTTTATCATGCGGACCTTGCGGGTAATCCCGCGCAAAGCCATCCAGCAGGTCCGAATTGCCAGCAGCCCGCGCCGCCGCCTCCATCGTGGCCGCACCCGCATGGCAACCCATGCTATCGGCCAGCGATGGCGGCAGGCTTTCGCCTTCGATCACCGGGGCAACCCGGCCATCATATGTGGCCTCTCCGCTCACTTCGCCGCTTTCAGGCGGGCCAGCGCTTCGTCCAGCTTTTGCAGGGTGTCGAGATCAAGCATTGTCATACACCACTTCCAATGAGGGTTTCGCCACCGCGTTCTTGCCGCGCATGTCCATGTCCGTGGCGGGCGTCAGCACAAAATCCTTGCCCGTGGTTTCCGCCGAAAACAGGTTCAGCAAGCCATCCTGCGACAAGGGTGCAGGCCGCACCGGCGGTGCGATCCCCACCGCTTCGGCCAGTTGGCCAAACAGCGCGCCCCAAGGGCCCGCCGCCGTGCCGACAATCTGGTAATTCGCTGATTTGCGGCGCAAATCCTCATCGGCTGGGATGCTGGCCAGCACCGGAATGTTCACCGCCGCCGCAAATGCCGCAGCCTCGCCCGTGCCATCGTCCTTGTTGATGACCAGCCCCGCGATGCCCACATTGCCGCCCAGTTTGCGGAAATACTCCACCGCCGAACACACGTTATTGGCCACATACAGGCTTTGCAGATCGTTCGACCCAACCAGGATCACCTTCTGCGCCATATCTCGTGCAATCGGCAGGCCAAAGCCGCCGCAGACCACATCACCGAGGAAATCCAGCAGGACATAGTCAAAGTCCCAGTCATGGAAACCCAGCTTTTCCAGCAGTTCAAAGCCGTGAATGATCCCGCGCCCACCACAGCCCCGGCCAACCTCTGGCCCACCCAGCTCCATCGCGAACACACCGCCGCGCTTGAAGCAGACATCACCGATCTTCACCTCTTCCCCCGCCAGCTTCTTGCGGGTCGAGGTCTCGATGATCGTCGGGCAGGCCTTGCCGCCGAACAGAAGGCTGGTGGTGTCGGACTTCGGGTCGCAGCCGATC
>JBOFCO010000015.1:0-1129 GCA_051646105.1 Paracoccaceae bacterium | reverse complement strand
CGCCCGCATCGACCTGGCGGATTTCGCCCGGATGCGCAACGGCCGCGCCCCGGCGGTCGCCACCGAACTGTCCGACATCCTGCTGAACAGGTAGAATCCCTTGCCCAAGCTTTCGATCATCGTCACCGCCTACAACATCGAAAATTATCTGGAGGAATGCCTGGACAGCGTGATCGGGCAAACCCTGACCGATATCGAAATCATCGTGGTCGATGACGGATCGACCGACGGCACGGTGCGGATCATCCGCGATTATGCCGAACGCGACGGCCGGATTCGGCCGATCCTGTTTGCGGAAAACACCATCGGCGGCGTCGCCTCGGCCGCCAATGCCGGTCTGGATGCGGCGACCGGCGATTACGTGGGTTTCGCCGATGGCGACGACATCTGCGACACCGACATGTTCCGCAGGCTGTATGACGCCGCCGTCGCCGCGGACGCGGATCTGGCGATGTGCCATTACCGGCTGCTGGACGAACAGACCGGGGCCACCGACGAACCTGCCGACAGCCACCGCTGGACCGGCATCACCGCCCCCACGACCTGGGATCTGGCGGGCGAGGGGTCCGATGCCAACCGCAAGCGGCTGCTGGAATTCATCGCCGTGCCCTGGCGCAAGATCTATCGCCGCGCCATGCTGGACCGCCATGCGATCCGCTTTCCGGTGGGCGATCATTTCTACGAGGACAATCCCTTTCACTGGTTTTCGGTCCTGTCGGCCAACCGGGTGGTGCTTGTGCCCGACGTGCTGTGCCATCACCGGGTGGCGCGGATCGGCCAGACCATGGCCACGGTGGACGACCGGCTGCTGAAGATCTTCGACCACGAGGCGACCATCCGTGCCTGGCTGAAATCGCACGACCGCGACGACACCTATGCGCCCGCCCTGCTGGCCTGGGTGGCGGCGCAACTGTCCTGGGTCAGCCTGCGCGCCGAGGGTGAGATGCAGCGCCGCCTGTTCGACAAGCTGGTGCCGATTGTGCAGGGTTATCCCGAAAGCGTCGTAGATAGCGTGGTCCAGGGGGTCAGCAGGACGGGCCGGGTCGCAACCATGCTGCATGCCCTGCGGCGGCGGGACTTTGTCGCCTTTTCGCGGGCGGCGGGATACCGGCTGGCGGAAAAGTCGCTG